>JAJEEZ010000051.1:0-4414 GCA_022820705.1 Candidatus Latescibacterota bacterium
CAGCAGGTCGGGCACGGGCACATTGCTGCCCGTTGTCTCGCTGAATTGGCCGAACTCCGCTCTGGGCACGATCCACTGCACGAGGTGATCTTCGATATTGTCTTCGGCCCTCCGCACCATGTCGAAGAGCCGCCAGCGGCCCAGCGTGGGGAAGTTCTTGGTAAAGGTAAAGATCCCGTAGAAGGTATCGTTGTCGCGCGCGGCTTGGTGCATGGCTTGGCGCAGACGGCCGGCCGTGAGTCGGATTTCGGGATTAACTTGGACGCTGGTGTAAAAATTGTAGCCCCAGTGGTCTTTCTTGTAGGGATAGTCTGGCTCGTCGTCGTTTTCAAAGCGATCGACCCAGCCGTTGTTGTTCAAATCAATGCCAAAGAGAAACTCGGGCCGATCAACCTCGTAGCGCAGAAAAGGCTCGTCGTAATCTGGGAAGAAGTTTTGCCGCTCGCCGTTGCTGTTTTGGTTGAAGTCGGAAAGGAAGTCCCCGTTTTCATCGTAGCCGGGAAAAACCGCTGGATCGGCCACGCCGTTGGCCCGGACTATGAAATACTGTCCTGGAATGGGAATCAAACTCCCCTGAAAGCGGCGCAACTGATCTGGATGCCGGTCGTTGTCGTCGTTGTCATCGACAAAGTCATAGGACTGGATGATGGCTTCGGGCGAGTAGTCAACCAAGCCGCGACCATCTACTGGCCGCACGTTGGTGCTGTATCCGTCGTCCATGCCGAAGCCTTCGAGAAAAAAGCGCCAAGGGCCGATATCCCGCGCCAAGTTGACCATGTAGGCCACGTCGTGCTGGTCTCCGACAATGCCGGCAATAGCCTTGTGCTTCTTTAAAGTCGTCGTCGGGTACTTGCGATAGCGGGTGCTGACGTTGAACTCTCCGTAGAAATCGAACCCGTACCAATCGCGCATCTCAGCGGTAACGCCGTATATCTGGCTCGCGGTGGGCAGCCCGTAGTCAAAGGCCACCTCTTGTTGGTTGAGACGATTTTTTATATTGCCTGCCGCTCGCGCAACCTGTAAAAATTGCGGCTGATCCACTGGATTGGTCTGCCGGTCGGACGCGACCTCCACCCGGTAGTCATTGGCCAGAATGAGCCGAACGCGCACCTTCTTGATCGCAGTCACCGCATCCTCGGCCTCGGCTAAGCTCAGTCCCAAGCTCTGCTGCAATAGCAGGCGCAAGGTCCCGGCCTCGTCCTCCCCATCTTCGACCGCCAGTGGGTATTTGAGCGTTATGCTCTCGGATCCATCGGCCGTGAGGAAACCGTCGCGCACCTTGCCCCCTTCGCGCAACGGGCGGTAGCCAATGCTGCTGCCGGTGATGACCGTATCCCGTGGAACCACCGTCACACTGTCGCCCGTGGCTACCTCGCGCATCAAGGTCGTCGTGATTTCCACATCGTCGCTGAAGAGCACGGCTCCACCCTCGCCATCTTCGGGCGAATCGTCGGACAGCCTTACTACCAATAATTCGAGCCGTCGATCTAACTGGCCCGAAGTCAGCAAACCCGTAAAGGGGCTCTCCTGAAAGCTCTCCAAAGCCCCGTTGTTACTGTGGGCATTGACAAACGTCGTGCCCAAGGTCAGGTGGTCGCCAATATCGGCCTCAAGGCGCAGTGCGGATAGGTTCGTCGCATTTTCTAGCTGTCGAGTCGGAAAATCCGCGCTGATGTCGATGATCGGCGACGAGACCCGCGAAAACAGCCCGGTCGCCCGCAAGCGCTGGCTGGCCAAACTCGTCACCACGCCATTGAAACCCGTCTTGCGGAAAGTCAGGGGCGTCAGCGTCGTGAAAAGCTCATCCCCGACCACGATCGAATAGCTGTAGTCGCCACTGGCATCCGAGGAGATGATGAGGCGGTTGAACCAGCCTAGGTACTCGCCGCGCTTGGTAACCTGATTGCTGGCACTGGTCAGCGGCTGGGTCTGCCGCCAATCGTAGATAAGCCAGCCTCGGGTAATTAAATCGCCGTAGGGGTCGTAAAAATAGAACCCCTCTTGGCTGCGCGACACGTAGCGGAGAAAAGGCTCCCGCGCATAGTTGGTGTACTGCCACTGGCGGCGGCCGTACTCGGTGAACAATTCCTGTGGCAAGTACCAGCGCTGAATAGTGGGATCCAGCGCGTCGATTAGCATCGACCGGCCCGCAGCCGAAAACACGCGGCGCTCGTCAACCCGGCGACCGAGGCGATTGCCGTAGTCTATCTGCGCACCGACCTCAAGGGCACACAGAACCACCGCGCCCAAAAACAACGCGCATTTAGCTCGCAGCGCACCCATTACTGAATTCCGGCGTACACGGTGATGAAGCTAGTCGTCGAATTACTGCTCTCGCTGCCTTTGGCAAAGCCGCTGTCGTTTTCTAGCACTAGCTCGGTCTGGGTGCGCCCGTAGCGCAGGCCGAGCTGCGTCGTCAGGCGGTACCCCATGTAGTCCGAGGAATTGGATAACTGCACCGCCACATTTACACTGCTCAAGTCTCCCGTTTCCATGGTGATGCCGCTGGCGACCATGGCGTCTTCGTCGCTCATCAAATCCCTCAGCAGCAGTTGCTCCACCCCCCCCATTAGCACGGTGTGCTTCAGCACCGGCAGTCGGGCTAGCAGCACAAAGCTGCCGGTCCACTCCTTGCGCTCATCCTCCTGCACCAAAAACGGCGTGCGTCGCAAGTATTCGCTCTTGAACTTGGGCTGGAGGCTGAAGCGACCTAGGTCGTAGGTGTAGTCGAACTTGTTGATCAAGCCGAAGAAGCTCGTGTTGGTCCGCAGGCGACGCCCGTCTATATCGCGCGGATCATCTTGGCGTTGTTTATATAAGTCGTACTTGAACTTATTGATGATGTTGAGCCGATCAATGCCTGCGTAGTCGAACCCGAGCCACAGCGAATTGACCCAAGTATCTTGGGCCGGCAGGATGTCGGGTACGAGGGGCTGGATCGCCGGGGCATCGACATAAGGCGTGGGGGCGCGCCGGTCGTCAGGGATGGTGTCGGCGACCTTTTTCAGCGCGTCAAAAACCCGCAAGTGACCCACACCAGGCACGTCGCGGTCAAAGGTAAAAAGCGCGTACTGGACGCGACTGGAGCGGTCGGCCGAAATCATCTGCTCGTCCGCCTGCCCTAGGGTCAACCGTGCCCCTGGCACGAGCTCGGCACCGGCGAACACATTATAGCCCTGCCGGTCGGTCTTATAGGGGTAATCCGGCAAATCGTCGTCTTCGAAGCGGTCGATCCAATCGTTGTTGTTCAAGTCGATGCCAAAGAGGTATTCGGGCCGATCAACCGCATAGCGCAAAAAAGGCTCTTCGTAGTCGGGAATGAGGTTGTTGACCGTGCCATTGTCGTTTTGATTGAAATCCGAGATAAAGTCGTTGTTCTCGTCCCACCCGGGAAAGATGAGCCGGTCGTTGGCCGAACCCGCGCGGATCCAGTCGGGATATTGGTCTTGATCGTCGTTGTCCTCGACAAACTCGTAGAAGTTGCGCTGGGAGTTGTCGTATTGGATGTCGCCGTTGGCATCGACCAAAAAAGCCGTGGTCGAATACGCATCGTCCATCGCATAGACCTCGCCGAAGAAGAACCACGGATGGAACTGACGGGAGAGGTTAAAAAACCAAGCGTCGGACTGCTCGGCAGAAATTTTGTGATTTTTGCCAGCCGTAAACAGCGCGGCATTGGGATACTGATAGTAGCGCTTGTTGCGGTCCCACTCTCCGTAGAAGTCAACCCCCCACAGCCCTTTGCCCTCCACTGTAAATCCGCCGACTAGGTTGCCCGTCGGTAAGCCGTAGTCAAATTTGACGAGCTGGAGATTGGAAATGTCCTTCACGTTGCCCTCGGCTCGCCGCAGGGTAATCAGCGCTGGCTCGCTGGCGTCTATGGTCTCCGCACTCAGGGGCGCGGAGGGCATGGCGCGACGACCCGTCTGCCGGTCGGACCACATCTGCACCTTGAAGTCATTGCCCAAGACGTATTCAAATTCCACGGCCACGATCGAGGTGGGGTCTGGGCCGATGTAAGCCGGGTCGTTGAAATCGTAGTTGAGCACGATGCGCTCGTGGCCGTCGGCGGCCGTGTACCCTTGGCGCTCAAAACCGCCGAATTTAATCGGCCACTCCGCGCCAGCGCGGACGACCTCCTCCGCCTCAAAAACCTGCTCTTTATTCGTCTCAAAGTCGCGGCTGATGATGCGCACCTTGTCGCGGAACAAAGCCGCGCCTCCCTCACCATCCTCGGGCGTGTCGTCGCTGAGAATGATGGCAATGGCCGTCAGCGGGGTGCTACTCTGGCCGGAAGTGAGGCTGCCAGCGATCAAGTCGCCGCTGAACAGGTCGAGCGTGGTATTCGTATTGCGAGCATCGACTATAGTCGCGCCCACCTCGATGAAGTCGCCGATCTGGATCGTACCGCGCC
>JAJEEZ010000531.1:0-3211 GCA_022820705.1 Candidatus Latescibacterota bacterium
CCCCTTGACCCGGCGACTGCCTCCTATTTCGCCATAGGCGTAGAGCGGTACTTCGCCACTAAGAACTTCTAAAACGAGACGATGAGAAAAATTCAACCGAGGTGACAGCGGGATGTAGTAGGCGTTGGTCAGGGTTACGCGGCTAAAGTCAATAGGCTCAAAAAACAGCGCTAGCAGGGAATTGCGCGCCGACTCGTACGACCACTCCTGAAAGAAACCGCGCCGCGGCACCACTTCGTCGTCGCGAGTATCCCACTGGAGAGTCGCACTGATAAACCCCGAAAACCCATCTATCACTCCATCTGGGGTGCCTCGCTCCAAATAGAACGCCTGCGTCCCCCGCTGGTCCACATCGACGCGCTCCAGCCCAAAACCGACCGACATAGATACTGGCCCGTATAACTGGCGAAAAAGGCTCACTAAAATCCGCGGGTTTCTTTTTAGAATGTAATAATAGTAGTTCTCATCCTTGAAATCAGCATTCTTAGGCTCGATGAAGTCGCGATTAAATGTGCTATTGTTGCCCAACCCATAGTAGCGCGTGCGTATATTGCGCTCGCGGAACAACTCCAGTCTCAGACCGAAACCTGTCCCCGAAATCCGGGGCACCCTCAGTCGCACGCGATTTTTTACTTTGCCCTCAGAAGACTCCTGGACGTGCAACGTCAGCTTGTAGAGATAGGGCTGTCGCTGGTAGTCAGCCCAGTGGACGCGAGCACCCCAATTCCAGCCCGTGTTAGGGCTGAGATAAGCAAGCGGCAGGCCGGTGACGCCATAGGGAATGCCCCGCAGGGTAAACTGACGTCGCTTTGCCATCCAGCGCACGGCTTCTACGGTCTGCTCGGTCGCCGCCTGCGAGACTTTGGTCAGCAGCGGGGACGAAGGCTGGCTTTGAGTGGAATCGACGCGGCTCTCGCCTTCACCCCATGCGCTCTCTGCGAACAATAGGACGCCGATACAACTGCCGTTTGCGAGAAGCCGCTTAACCACGATCACCTCGCTTCCCTGCGCTTTTAGGTGTGAAAATGCCGCACTCAAAGCGCTGGCGATCAAACGAGCTTATTGGGACATCAAGCGAATAGCAGAGCGGCGTAATCGCGACTGAGCCGCGCGCCAAGGCTTCCACATCGCTGTTAGCTCCATCGCCAATCAACTGCAACTGACAGCTATGGTATGCGAAGTGCGGCTCGTCTTCACGCCGAGCGAATAGCGGACCATAGCTCGTCTTCGCCAAACCCGTCATGCACCTCGGGGATTCTCGCTTGGTACTAGCGGGCATGTTTACTGCGATCATGTCGGCACCAGCCGGCAACCCCCCGCGCAAGATCTCGGCGGCGATGTCCACAGTGACGGCCGCCGCCGCCGCGACCAGCGCATCGAGCGCGGGATCGAGCTGCCGACATCGCCGCCAGCGCGCAAAAGCCGGTTCGGGCAACTCCAGCGAAAAGGCTGCGGATGGCACCCCGGCGAGAAAGCCTTCTACAGCCGCCCCTATGGTGCCGGAGCTCAGCGTGAAAGCGAGACCGGAGTTGACGCCCATATTGATGCCGGAAATGACTAGAGCCGGCTTTTGGGGGCAGAGATTGTGGATGCCGATATGGGCGCAGTCGGCCGGCTTGCCGGTCAGCGTCTGGACGGGAAAGCCGCCGCATTCAACCTCGGCCAGCACTAATGGCTCAAAGCGGCTCATACTCTTGCTGGTCCAACTACATTCCGCTGCTGGAACAACCACGCATGGCTCGGCCAACTCGGCTAGCTCCCGCAGCAAAGGCACCAAAAGAGGCGAATCAGCACCGTCGTCGTTTGTCACCAATACTTGGGATCTTGTAGCGGTCACAGTTGGTTTTCCTTCGCTATGGACGCGCTCTGAGATGAAGATATATAATAACAATCCGCCATTCGGCTCCCAATAATTTCCTTGCTTAGCTGCGGCCTGCGGTTCTATTATTTCTTAAATGGATGCCGCCATTCTCCTACAGGAACTTGAAACCCTCGCAGCAGGGTTGGACATTGAGGTGCGCTACGACGACTTTGAGGGCCAAGGTGGGCTTTGCCGCTACGGCGGTAGATCCTACTTAATCGTCAATCGCGAGCTCGATACCAAAGCCCGGGTGCATGTGTTATGCCGTGCTCTTGCGCGGCTGTCTCTCGATGCAGTCTTTATCCGTCCTCAAGTACGGGAACGGATCGAAAAGTATAGATCGCAGGCCGCTGCCTAATCGCCTACACTCTCACTGACCGCGTTCCAGTATTTAGACGAGACCGAGAATTTTCCCGCCAAAATTCACCACCTAAAGGGTGGACTGCTCTTCCTTGACAGCCCCTATGTCATGGTCTATTTTTGCTTTTTCTGCCTAAATTAAGACAAAGGGACCATCATGCCCAAAATCAAGACGCATAAATCCTCGTCCAAGCGCATTAAGCAGCGCGGATCGGGCAGCCTGAAACGGCGCAATGCCTATGCCACGCACCTTTTGGGTGGCCGCTCGACCAAGCGCAAACGGGCTTTCCGCAAAAACAGTTCGGTCTCGTCCGCAGACCTAGCCAATGTGCGCCGCGCCCTGAACCTCAAGTAAGCGAATTTAACGGAGAGTAATCCATGCCACGGGTAAATCACGCCGTAGCCACCAAAAAGCGCAAAAAGAAGGTACTCAAACAATCCAAAGGTTATTGGGGCGCGCGCAGCCGCCTCTTCCGCACCGCTAGGGAAGCTGTTGACCGCGCTCAAGCCTACGCCTACCGCGACCGACGCCAACGCAAGCGGGATTTCCGCCGTCTCTGGATTGTCCGCATCAATGCCGCCGCCCGCCGCAACGGCATGTCTTATAGCCAACTCGTCCACGGGCTGGCCCAAGCCGGCGTTGCAATCAACCGCAAGGTCTTGGCCGATCTAGCCGTGCGCGATCCGGCCGCCTTTACTGCGGTAGTCGAACAAGCCCGGCCCCACGTCTAAATTTACACCCATCTGACAAAAAGGGGCCGGCGATCCGCGCTGGGCCCTTTTTGTTCTATTAGGTCTATATGTTAGAAGAAGTGCGACAATTGGCGTCGGTGGCCGTAGCGAAAATCGAGGCGGCCCAAGACGATAAGGCACTGGAGGCGCTGCGAGTTCACCACCTCGGGCGCAAGAGCCGCTTGCGCCAAATCGCACGGCAGATCGGCCACCTGCCCGCGGCCGAAAGACCAGCGCTAGGAGAGGCCACCGGTCGCG
>JAJEEZ010000130.1:0-3502 GCA_022820705.1 Candidatus Latescibacterota bacterium
GGGAAGAATCAAGGGCGACTAGGCTGTAGGTGCCCTCACTATTGGGCGGCGTAGAGACCTCATTACCGGGCACAAGGGGCCTGACGCTGCGGTCCCGATAAAAGGCAATCCGGGTGTACTCCTGCTGATCCGGTGAGCGCAAAACATCCAACTCGATCAGGGGCGCACCGTTAGTCTCGACCTCGAGGCTCAGCTCGATAGCATTGCCGGCGAGTTGGTCGAAAACGGTTTCGCTATTGCCCTTGATGGTGCAGTCGGCGATCTGAGTATGGCGACCGCGCAGCGATTCGATATCCCCGGCCGGTTCAATCTGTACCTCGCCGCTAGCGTTCAAGCTTAGGCGTCGAGGCAAACTCATAAGCTGCTGTCCTTCCCAACAGCCAAAATGACGGACCTGGCGTTCCTCTTGGCTCCAACCCAGACTCGGCATCCCCCAATTGACATTAAAGATCGCAATCAATCCCCCCTTGCCGTCGGGGGTGGCCGATGGTGCGTGTATCCCCCCGGGCCAAGAGGCACCAAAGTTGAAATGGCCGTAATCGCGGGCGATCAATTTGTCTCGCGCTTGGTCGTAATCGCCAATCAGGTACTGACCCCCGTTGCGATGGCTGTAGTACAGCAGCATGTGTTTGTCACCGATGGGCCAAAAATACGGACAGGCCCCGTCGTCACCGTTGGTGCTAAACAGATCGTCTTCGACAAAAGGGTGCAGGTATTCCCAAGTTTCGAGATCCTCCGAGCGAAAGAGAAAATTCGCCCGGCGCTGCAAGCCCCTCGGGCCAGTAGGCAGTGTGCCCCCTGAAAGCGAGTAGTAAGCTCCGTCCTTTTTCCAAATGCACGGATCGTAAACCCGGTAGGATTGACTGGGCTCGTTGGCCTTGGGCTCGGGGATACCCCCGGGCACTTTTTGCCAATTCAACAACAGGGGATCGCGGCTGATGGCGCTCACATTGCCTAGTTGGTGGCCGTAATAGTGGACTATGACCCGATCCCCATCGACCAGCGACGCACCAGACCAGCAACCGTGTTCGGGATGGGGGTAAATGGCGTAGGGCAAATCGCGCCAGTGGATCAAGTCATCGCTGACTGCGTGAGCCCAGTGCGGCCGCGGATCTTCAGGGGGAAAGGCCTGGTAGAACAGGTGCCAGCGCCCCTGCCAAAAACACAGTCCGTTGGGATCGTTTAAGCGGCCATCCGGGTTGCAAAAATGGTATATGGGACGCACTGGGTCGCTGACCTTAGCCTGCCTAGTAGCCCTAAAGCGCTGCAGGAGCGGGTTTGTTCGCAGTTGGGCTTCCTGCTCGGCGAGAGTATCGCCAAAGCTGTATTGGGCGACGCCCGAGGTGTGATCAGGTTGCATATAGTCAGACTCTCTTGGTTAGGTATAGGTAAAATGCGAGAATCATCAGCCTGAGAAAGGAGCAGCCCCCAGTCTGTTCACGAGATCTCTTGGAGGAATGCGAGCACGTCCCCTACTACATCGGCTTGAATGTCGTCGTCAGTGCCGTTCGTCAAGAAGTTTGCTACTCTTCTAGGGCCAAGTCCATCGTGCGTCGCGAAGTCCTGCCGGATGATGGCGACCGCTTTTTTGACGTGGGGATCCGCCAAAAATGGCCGGAGACACTCCGACGCATTTCTGACCCCTATTCCACTAAGTACATAGGCGAAATCGTAGGCATCCTTGTTCGCTCCGCGGTTCCTGAATGCCAAATCTCCGCTGTATCCTTCGAAAGTCGCTGGCTTACCAAGCATCGTCGCCCCGTGGCAGGAACTGGCTGCGGATCTCGTCGGCCGCTTCTTGCGCCCGTTCGGGATGGGCCTTTAAGTCGAGGTAGGCTTGAACAGGATGAACACAGCGTATGCCCTCCACCTCGTCGGCACCGTGAAAGACGCCGGCGTCGTTGGGCACGACGAGCCAAGTATTGGCCCCCCTCGCCTCCTCGCGAAAACCGAGCGCCCTCGTAAGCTCCGTTGACGGCATCTCTTCAAGATATACGGTAGAGAGACGAAAGCTCGTGTACCGCGTCCATGCCCACGCGGCGGCTAAACCCGTCACGGCGTAAGGTACGGTGTCCCCGGTCAATGTCCTTGCGATTTCGCGTGTGAGGCTGTCGCCGGATGTGGCCGCGATGTGGCCAGATATTAGCAGCCTGTGTCTATCAAAGCGATACTCCTCATGCCAAGCGTCGAGCAGCCTGTTCGCATCTCCGATCGCAATGCCGCATGCTCGACGGACCACGAGTTCGCTTTCAGCCAGCTTTCTGATAACCCTGCTCACGTATCCCTCGTCTAAGCCGGTGGCAACCGCGAGGTCGCGTTGACGAGCAGCCTCGGTAGGGTGCATCAGTAGCCAGCGAGCGATCCGCGATCCCTTCGGGCCGAACGCACTTTCGACCCGCCCAGGGCGGCGGTAGCGGTTGGCGTGCCCAAGCACCTCGACATAGAGACCGGGAGCGACGATGCTCGCGTTGCCAGATAGGTCCAGCCATCCTACACCGTATTGCTCGCAGTGCGCTTGGCCCGCCTCTCCCATATAGGGAACGGCCACGAGAGGAATCACCGAGCAGGGCAAGTCGCTAGTCGCCCGCTTTAATTGCTGGACCGCATGGGCCACAGGCCCGAGAGCACCGGAATCCTTCCATTCCAATGCAAAGAAATACCGTCCCGCTGTGACGACAGAATCGAAGAGGAACGAGCTTCCCCGGCAGTTTGCATCGTACCGTATAGAGCTTTCCTTCCCCCATTTTTGGAGGATCTCGGCTAGCCTCTCCGATGCTTGGCGGATGGCCTGATCTTGAAATTGCCGTTGCATACTTGTCTATATAACGTATATTGCTCGGATGTGCAACTTCCCTTATATAGACAATTCGGAAAACTCGACAAAAGGAATATGCCTAGTGGTTCTATCCTGTGTATTCTCGCCACTAAGAGGGCCGTGCCAACACTCCCCCAATCGCCCTGAACGCGCAAAAAAATGACCTACCCACCCCTCTACCTGCGCCCCAACAGCGAGCGCACCTTGCGCAACGGCCACCCTTGGGTCTTCTCCGGCGCAGTCGAACGCCCCCCCCGCGACGCTGATACCGGCGACATCGTCGATGTCTTTGACGCACATGAGCGCTTCGTCTGTCGCGGCTTCTACAATCGGCGCTCGCTGATCCGCGTGCGCAGTCTCACCCAAGACCCCAGCCGCCCCATCGACGCGGCCTTTTTCAAAGAGCGCATCGCCCAAGCCATCGCCCTCCGCCGCAGCACCGACCTAGCCGTCCACACCAACGCCATGCGCCTAATCCACGGCGAAAGCGACGGCCTGCCCGGCCTAATCGCCGACGACTACGCCGGCTACCTAGTGGTGCAATTCCACACCGCCGGCATGGAAAAGCAACGCTCCACCATCCTCGACGCGCTCCAATCCCTGCTCGCCCCCCGCAGCCTGTACGAACGCAGCGATGTGGGCACCCGCCGCGCCGAGGGACTAGACGACCGGCCCACCGGCCTGCTA
>JAJEEZ010000366.1:0-16878 GCA_022820705.1 Candidatus Latescibacterota bacterium
ATCTCCGGCGCGAAGACGAGTATCTCCGCGAGGACTGGACCTAGCGCTAGTATTAAGCCTTGTACCGAGGACAAGTAGCCACGGCGCAGAAGCGAGTCGTCATCTACGATTGTCGAAAAGGTTGGGAAGGAGACGCGCTGGATGGTCGTGGCCAGCCGGGTCAGGGGTTGCAAGGTCAATCGTTCGGCCAAGCTGTAATAGGCTTGGGCCGTGGCCCCCAGCGGTACGAAAATAAAGAAATAGGCGATCTTGGTATTGAGCAGGGCCACTACGCGCGAACCCGTGAGATTTAGCGCGAAGCGAAGGATCTGGCGCAGTGCTTGGACCTGGAAGCGCAGGCGTGGAAGCCAGCGGGCCGAGAGGGCGAGGCTGCTGAAGAGACCTAGTTCGCGCACGACCGAGCCGATAACCGGGACCAAGACGCCCAATTCGGGTCGCCAGAAAAGTAACAGCGTCACTGTGAAAGCAAAGGTCAGGACCGAGACGAGTTCGGAAAGGGCCACGGCGCGGAAGTCGAGGTCGCGCTGAAGTCTGGCCCGCAACAGACCCGCCAACGAGGCGCAGGGAATCGCCAAGCAGAGCGTGCGCAGGACGCGGCTGAAGGTGTGCGGGTCTTCGCCTCCCAAAAGAGGAGCGAGCCAAGAGACGGCAGCGATGACTGCGGCGGTGAGCAGGAGCCCCCAGCTCAAACAAGTCCAGAAGGCTGTGTCGAAGTGTTCCTCTCCCGCGTCCGGTAGCTGGACCAAGGCCGCGCCCAGCCCCAAGTCGCCGACCAGCGATAGGAGCATCACTAGGGCGAGTGCCCACTCAAAATGGCCCAGCTTCTCAAGCGGTAAAAGCTTGTAGAGCGCCAGCATGACGCCGAGCTGGATAACGGAAGCGCTGCCATTCCAGAGGAAACCGCGCAGGGCGCGCGTGGCCAGAGAGAGCGAGGCGCTCACGGGCTAATCCGCAGATGGACGCAGATGGACGCAGAATGGGATCGCAAGACGATCCGAATGCTCACGATACTTCGACGCGCGCTTTGGCGATGCGGCCCTGCTTGCCGAAAATATTGACCGCCCGCGCTTCGAGCACGTTTTCGCCCTCGGCGAGCGTCCACTCAAAGCGGGCTTCGCGCTCCTCGCGCCACGGGCCGCCGTCTTGGCGCACCAAAAAGTGCGAGAAGTTGGGCGCGGTGTGCTCTATATCGACTTGCAGCGTGTGCGCCTTTTCCGCCACCTGGAGGTAGAGCCGCGTCTGGTTGACCGACCAGTAGAAGTCCCCGATGCGAGAGGTCTGCAAGGAGTATTCGGCGTAACGGGGATCGACGTCGTCCGACCACCACAGATAGCCATCCCAGTGGTATTGCCCAGCGCCGTGGCGCAGCTCGGCCGGCTCGGCGAAGATCAGGTGCGTGTTGCGCAGCGGAATGCCGAAGCGGCAGAAGACGTCGATATAATTGCTCATGGGCTCGACGACTTTTTGCGGCAGCTTGTTGGCCATGATCGTTTCGCGCCGCTCGTCCGCCGCAGCCTCGTGCAGTTCCAAGGCGTTGATGGGCACGCCGTCGATTTCGTAGGTGGCGTCGAATTCGCGGGCCGGCCCGGCGTCTTCAAGGATCCACTTTTGCAACTCCTCACACCAGACCTCGGCCAAGCAGTGGTGATCGACGACGATTGAGCGGGCCACCCACCCCAGGGACGAGGCGCAGCCGGCGAAGACCGCCCCGTAGTGGGTACACATGCCGAAGCCCCAGTCGCCCTTGGTGGTGTCGAGGACTTCGAGCGGATTCCAAGAGGGGCAATGGGGATATTTGTCGGATTGCCAGCCCAGCCACTGGCTGTGGACCCAGTCGCGCAACAGGGCTAGTTGTTCGAGTTCGGTTTTGCCTGCGGCGATGACTTCGTCGAGGCGGTACTGCTTGCGCAGCCGCTCTTGGTGCGGGTGCAGCCCCATATAGGCGAAGGGGTACGAGCTGTGTACAAACTCGGGTTGGTCGAATTCTGCCCGCTTGAAGGGGGCTAGGCTCTTGGCGTCCTCTTCGATATCGGCTTCGAGGGTGACGGACTGGAGTGTCGGGGTCTTGTTGGCCGCGTCGGTTTCGAGAATGGCGCGCCACTGCACGAAGCGCCCGGGCCACTGCAAGGCGGTGTCTCGTTCCCAAGCCGTCCAGGTGCGCGGATCAAAGGAAGGCGTCGAACCCGCGCGCAGTTCAAAGTGTATTTGGGTCCCCTGCGGCTGGCGCATTCGCGCTTTCAGATGCAGGCGGCGAATCCCCATCCTCGGGGCGATGCGGCCACTACCGTCTTCGTCGGCGAGGTCGATAACCGGCGAGCAGAGCGTCCCTTGGGGCGGATGTCCTTTGACGCGCAGCCGCACCAGATATTCGCCTTCAATGGCGCGGGCTTCGCCCAAGGTGCCTTGGTGCCAAGTCTTGCCGCCGTCAAAGCTGCGGCTCGAACGGCTTGGGGGCGTGTCCGCTAGACCGCCCGGGAAGGGGTCGATGTGCAACACGCCGCTGTGCGAGAACACGAATTCGTTGGTGCCTTCTTTGAGGTATTTGGCGGCGATTTTCTTGCGATCCCAACCGCCGGTGAGCATGCGCTCGCGATCCTGGCGGTGGGTGAGGACATGGCCGTTGACTTGGAGCCGCATGGGTTTGTCGCCGGTGGATTTGTCGGCGTTGACGTAAAAGAGCAGTTCGGCTCCTTTGGTCTTGGCCGAGGGGATATCGAATTCGACTTTTGCGCAGAGAGCGGGCGTGAGTTCCTCGCAGATATCGCCGTCAACGCCCATTTCGTTGGTGAGCATATAGGTGGGGGCGAGGCGAGCGGCGCGGGTGGTTTGGGCGTCGATGAAGCGGTCGCGGCGATAGTCGCGGAAGTCGGCGGTGGTAATCTTTTTCATGATCAGGCTCCTGAGTGGGGGTCTAGGTGGGGAATGTATGAGGTGAGATGGGGTGGGGCAAACAGCAGGAGCGAGATCGGCCCTAGGATGTGCTGCGCCCGACCTCAGCTTTGTCTGCCATGGGCCTAATGCGTAATTTTTGTTTTTTAAACAAGTCGAGCGAAAGTGTCGTTCAAAGGAGTATGAACCACCCATCATCTGCACTCCAGAGGAACTGTTAGGAGAGGAAAATGATGAACCACGATGATATCATTAAGGAAGTTCGCACAATTCGCGATCAATTGGCGGCACAACACAGCTATAACGTGCGAGCCTTGTTTGCGGCAGCAAAAGAGCGCCAGCAAGAAAGCGAGCGGAAGGTCGTTAAATTGGTGCCTAAGCCAGTGGAAGCCGTTTTAAGCTCCCCTTAGATTTCGCTATGGAAGTGACCCGAGGCAGCGACAACGTATTTGAGGATATCGGTTTTGAGCGGGAAGAAGCGGCGAGCCTAAAAGTCCGGGCTGATTTAATGCTCAACCTGAAAAAGTACATCGAAACTAGAGGGTGGACCCAACGTCAAGCCGCGGCATTTTTTGGCGAGTCCCAACCGCGCATTAGCAATTTAATGAAGGGGGAGATTAGTCGTTTTAGTGTGGATAAACTGATTAATATGCTGACGCGGGCAGGGATGCAAGTCGAAATTTACGTCAAGCCAAAAGCCGCTTAATCGAAAGTTCAAAACAGTTCATACGGGGCACCACGCCCAAACTCAGGAGAGAGCTGTCCGGCCTCAGTATTGGGGCCGCAGGGAGCCGGCTACCATCGCCTCCGCTAGAATGGCCGGGACGACGCAGGTCGCTCCGTGGCTAGCGGCGCTTATTTGTATCGGCAGGTGACAGACGAGGCTAACTTGACGCGTAAGCTCATCCTGCTGCGGTAGCCTGACAGACTCTAAACTCCAGATGAACTGTTAGAAGTTGATGTTACGCACGGCTCCCCATCAGCAACCATCGTTATCGTCGATCGTGCAGTGCTTGCAAGAGGCCCTCCCGATTGCCCCCAGTAGCCACGGCGCGTAAACCACCCATCGGTGTGTGCTTGATGACACGGTAAGCACACACCGCAAGCCCCCTACCAGACAGCGCGACGCTGGCATGGATATTGCATGTTTGCGCTGCTGATGCAGCCACCAGCGGGGGTGGATGCGGAAGCATGGTTGCGCCAGTGTGTCCACCGAGCACAAGCGGTGCCGATGGACGAGACCCTCAAGGCCAATTATCTGGCCGATCTTGCCATTTTGAGCGGTTTGGTGTATAAATCAGAAACAATGATGACCGTCATTGCGGAGGCGACCATGTACGAATCGTCGGTAGTGCACTAGTTCACGGAAAAGGGCACGGCATGCTCGATGTAAAGATGGAACTGCAAAAATTTGCTAAAGACGGGCAGTTCCTCGACGCCCATTACGAGGAGTTATTAGAGCAGTACCCAGAGCAGTGGGTGGCCGTATTTGACGAGCAGGTTGTCGGAGCCAGTTTCGACTTTGATCAGCTATTGGATGACCTGAAGGCTCGTGGGCTACCACTAGGCCGAACAGTGATAGAGAAGGTCTCTGCCGAAGATGAAGTTTGGATCTTGGCCGTTCAATGATCCAAGGATATTTTCGCTCAACCGGCTCCGTAAAGCGTCCTTATGTGAACGGATCCATTCATCTCCCCGATATGGGCATCGCTGGAATAGATGTTCGATTCTTAATTGATACCGGCGCGGATCGCACGTTGCTCGGACATAGCGATGCTCGGCGAATGTCTAGGGTCTATGGGGTTGATCTGACGAAGCGGATAGGCTCGCCTTGAGTCCGTAGGCAAATTAAACGGAATACCACGCCCAAATTCAGCCGAGAACTGTCCGGCCTCAGTATTGGGGCAGCAGAGCTTCGACGTATTCCCGCGCCGCAACAGCCGCCGGCAGCGGCGCGTCCCAATCGACCTCCTCAAGCTCGACGACGAGGGGGCCGTCGTAACCGCTATCCGCTAGCAGTTCAAACAACTCCGCAAAGGGCAGTTCGCCTTTTCCGAAGGGCACGGGTTTTTCGCCCTGCTGATCGCGCAGGTGGACTAGACCAATGCGCCCGGCGAGCGCTTCGGCAAAGGGCATAATCGGCTCGCCGACCGAGAGCAAGTGGCCGGTGTCCAAGAGCACGCGCGCCCGCTCGGGTAGCTCGGGCATCACCGCTTGGTAGTCGGCCAGTCCTTGGAGGCGGTTGCCTTTGTGGTTGCCCAAGTTGAGGGCGATGTCGGGAACGTTGCCGAGGAGCGTATTGACGCCTTCGATGAGGTCGGCGAGCGACTCGTCCGTGCGGGCACCGCCCTTGGTGTTCAGGGTTTTGACGCCGAGGGCGCGGCCCAAGTGAATGTCCCATTCGAGTTGGCGCAGGTTGTAGGCGAGGTTGCGCTCGTCCGAGTCGGCCTTACGGCCAGTGAGGTTGCGGATGTTGAAGCCAGAAAGAGCTAGACCGGCGTCCGCAATGGCGGTGCGGACCATGGGTACGGACCAGTCGCGGTGGACGGGGGTGCTTTCAGTGTAAGCGCGGAAGAGTTCGATGCGGGAGAAACCGGCCGCTTTGGCGAGGTCGAGCACCTCGGGCAAAAGCAAGTCTGGGCAGAGGGTCGGGCTGAAGACGAGGTGCATCAGCTAATCCCCTCCCAATGCGTCCATTGATCGTCACAGGTCTCAAAGCGGATATCGTTGGTGTCTTTGCGCGAGAAGCGGCCGATGAGGGCCATGCGGATGTTGCGATTGACGTTCTTGGAACCCGTGTGAAAGAGCTGGCCGTGCCAGAAGATGGCATCGCCGGCTTGGCCGACGAATTCGCACCCTTGGGGGAAGGTTCCCTCCGCAAATACGTCGCTGGAAACGCCGCCTTGCACCGACAGCAGCGAGTGCGTCTTGAAGTACTCGTAGGCCACGTTGTGGCTGCCGGGCCAATAGGTGAAGCAGCCGCCCTGTGAGTCGATGTCTTCGACGTAGATCGTGACGTTGATGGTCATGTAGCCGACCGTGCCTTCGGGCACGCCGTTGGTAGGGGTGTAGTAGCCGTCGAGATGGCCGCGCGCGGGCAGGGACCAAGCCTTGTCTTTGGCTGGATACACTAGTGCGGGACCGGCGCTGCCGGAATTGAGCTGACCCTCGCCGACCATCTCCTCCATCATCGCAAAGAGCGGCGACTCGTGGACGGCGGCGCGGATGGCCGGGTGATGGGCGGGTACAGGAGCGCGCGGCCCAGCCTCGACCCAAGTTGCAGGATCGTCGCGGTCGGCGTCAATGCCGGTCCAGAGGGCGTCTTGAGCAGCTTGGATTTGCGCGGGCGTGAGTGCGCCGCGGACGATGAGACAGCCATTTTCCTTAAAGGAATGCTTGTCGGCGGAGGTGAGATGGGGCATGGCAGGACCTTTCCAATGGGGTTGAAAAGGCAAATATAGAGCGGCTAAAAGGGTGTGTCCATTTGCCGACGTAGTCGCCCCTACTGTCGAAGGGAGCGCAGTGGCCGATGTCTTGTAGGGGTGATTCGCGAATCGCCCCTACCCATTAGACAACGACCGCTTGGTCTAAGGCGCGGATGTAGCCAAGAGTCCAAGCTAGCCCTGCGGCGTGGTCGCCGGCGATGGACGGGAAGTGCTCGGGGTAAATCTGGCCCTGGTAGTCGATTTCTTTGAGGGCGCGGATGGTGCCGACCATATCGACTTCACCCGAGCCGAAGGGCACTTCGAGATAGCCCAAGTCCGCTAGCCGCTGCTCGATTTCCGGGGTAGAAGGCCCTTGGGCCTTGGTGGCGATGTCGCGCACGTGGACCATGAAGACCTTGTCGCCGAAGTGGCGGATGACCTCGGGCAGGCTGTCGCCAGCCATTTGCGACTTGCCCTGGCAGAAGGTCAGGCCGTGGGCCGGAGAGTCGGTGGCGGCCATTAGATTCCCAAAGGTCTCCCTGTTCCAAATCAGGCGGTCGGGTACGTGAAACGTGTGGGTGGAGATCCGCACGCCGGCCTCTTCGCCGATTTGGCCGAGTTCTTGGTAGATTCCCACCAAGCCCTGCCAGTGCTGCTGCCGCTCGTCTGGATCGGTAGGGGCCGCGTCGGCGCTGAGGTAGAAATGCACGAAGGGTATTTGAGCGTGGCCCATGTTTTCGATTAGGCGGCGCATGTACCCTACCTCGCGCGTGCGGGATGCGTCATCAACGCAGGCGTCGAGGCTGAGGCGCGGCGGGGTCAGCCCGGCTAGCACAACTTCGGCACTGGCGTATTGGTCGGCTAATGTCTTGAGTGCGTCGGCCGCGGGTGCATCGTCTGAAGAGATGTTGCCCGTACTCAAGACGATGTGGCTAGCGCCGGCGTCGCGGCAATAGGCGATGTTGCGATCGTGGTCGGCCCCAAAGGGGGCGAAGATGCCGATGTCGAACATGAGTTCCTCCTCAGCGTAGTGTAGCGTACATAAAAATGGTGCTCCCACGGAGACTCGAACTCCGGTTACAGGGTTGAAAACCCTGGGTCCTAACCGCTAGACGATGGGAGCACGCAAAGCAAAAAATATAGAAATGACCCCGTATATTGGCAAGCCACCCGGTCGCATTTTGCTAGGCGAAGGCGTCGAGTGCAGGCGTGAGTAGGTTGTAGTCGGAGGCTTGCTCAAAGGCGCGGGCGAGGCGCAACAGCCGCGCCTCGTCGCGGGGGTGGCCGATGAGCTGCAAGCCGATGGGCAAACCATCGCGCGTGAACCCGCAGGGCAGGGAAACGGCGCACAGGTCGAGGAGATTGACGGCGATGGTGTTGCGCAGGCAGAGGCCATTGATGAGGAAATAGACGTCGTCGCGGTCGATCTCGTCGAGAATCGGAGCGGCAAAGGGGGTAGTCGGGGTGATGAGGAAATCGACGTTTTCGAGGGCCGTGCGGGCTTTGTGGCGCAGCTCGTCGCGTATTCTAAGCTGCTGGAGGAAGTCCGCGGCGAGGATATCGCGGCCGTCGAGTATGCGCGCCGAGACAATGGGATCGAACTGATCGAGGTGCGCTTCGAGGTTGCGCCGGTGATAGAGGTAGGCTTCGACGGCCGTGGTGCTAGGCTCGCTGCGCCATTCGACTAGGTCGTCGAGCACTTTGAGCGATATTTCATCGACGTACACGCCGAGGTCGGCGAACACGCTCGCCGACGCGCGCACTGCCGCTTCGACCTCGGCATCGACATCGTCCCAGAAATACTCGCGTGGGAAGCACAGCCGGAGGCCGGCGACCTCGCCTTCTAAGCGATCCACAAGCGAATCACCGGGCAGGGGGTCCGCCATGGCTTGGCACAACAGGGCGCAGTCTTGCGCCGTGCGGCACAGAGGCCCGATGCTGTCGAGGGTGGGGTCGAGGGGCAAGACGCCGGTGTTGGAAAGCAAGCCAAAGGTGGGCTTGAGGCCGGTGAGGCCGCAAAAAGACGCGGGAATGCGCACTGAGCCGCCGGTGTCCGAGCCGAGAGCGGCCGGGGCCAGCCCAGCCGCCACGGCCACGCCCGAGCCAGAAGACGATCCGCCCGGCAGGCGGTGGACTTCGGGATCCCAGGGGTTGACTGGGGTCCCGTAGTGATGGTTGACGCCGGTGCCGCCAAAAGCAAATTCCACGAGATGCGTCTTGCCCAAGAGCACGGCTCCTGCAGCGAAGAGGCGGTGGGCAATGGTGGCGTCGGCTGCGGCGATGTTGTCGCGCAGCAGGGTCGAGCCGCCGGTGGTCGGCAGGCCCGCGACATCCACGAGATCCTTAAAGGCGAGGGGAATGCCGTGTAAGGGACCGAGGTAGGTACCGGCTGCGATTTGCGCTTCGGCAGCGCGGGCTTGGGCACGCGCCCGCTCGGCTGTGACGGCGAGATAGGCGTTGAGTGCCGGATTGTACTGCTCGATGCGTTCTAAGTAGAGCTCGGTAAGTTTGAGCGGGGAGAGTTCGCCGCGGCGAATCAGGGTGGCGAGTTCGGCGATGGGGGCAAACGCTAGGGTGTCATCCATGAGGCGACCTCTGCTCAGGGTTAATCCAACAGGGAAAATCCAGTGTAGCCTAGGCGGTCTTCCGCGCCTTCGACGCCGCCTTGGGGAAAGTACTCCTGCCAGCGCCGGCTGACCTTTTGCGCTGTTTCTTCGTCCGTTATCAACTCGTCCGGGTAGCCGGGTTTCATGCGGCAATCCAAGACGATTGGCGGCGTATAGCAGGGGTGATGGCGACGGAGTTGGACGGCGGCGGCGTACGTGTCGGCAGCCGGTTCAAAGCGGGTGAAGGTACTCCAAAGGAAGGTGACGTTCTTGGTGACCGCACTGGCGTCGTCAACCAAAAATATCAGCGGCCAAGCTGCGATAGCTCGGTCTGGGGCGAGGTGTTGGGCGTAGTTGGGATCTTCCTCGTACGTCGGGCCTTGGACTGCGAGGGCACCAGGGCAATAGACCTCGGCGGCGCGGGCACCGCCGGGCAGGTCGCCGCTAAACTCTCCGGGCAATTCGTTGACTGGATTGCCCACGCCGATGAGGATTCCTTTGCTGCCTTGGTTCACGGCCGGTCCCGTATAGTCGAGGGTATCCATGGCGAGATTGGCGATGACGAAAAGGTCGGTTGCGAGCTGCGCCCGCGCTAGGGCATACGCGAGCACCTGCCGGAAGTCGCCCAAGTCCAAGGGGCGATCTATTACGACCAAGAACTTGGTGAGGTTGAGCTGGCCGCCGTCCTCGCCTAGGATGCGAAAGGCGAATTTCATGGCCTCGCGCGGGTAGCGCTCCTCGACGACGATGGCCGCCAGTGAGTGATAGCCGGTCTCGCCGTAGCTCCACATGGCCTTGATCGCGGGCATTACCAGCTTGCTCAAGGGTGCCATGAGCTGCTGGATGTAGGTGCCGAGAAACATGTCTTCCTGCGGCGGCTTGCCGACTACGGTGGCTGGGAAGATGGCGTCTTTGCGGTGATAGAGGCGCTTGGCTTGGAGCACTGGGTAGTCGTGTTGCAGCGAGTAATAGCCGTAGTGATCTCCGAAAGGCCCTTCTGGCTCGCGCACGTGCGGCGGCACCACGCCCTCAATGGCGAATTCGGCTTCGGCAATCAAGGGTAGGCTGGAGCCTCGCACGCGGCGCAGGCGCTCGCCCTGTAATAGGGAAGCCAACACCAGCTCGGGCAAGTCCTCGGGCAAAGGCGCGATCGCCGCGAGGATCAGCGCCGGTGGCCCACCGACGAAGATGACTAGCGGCAAATCTTCGCCCCGCTGCTCGGCGACGTGGTAGTGAAAGCCGCCGCCTTTTTGGATTTGCCAGTGGACGCCGAGGGTTTGGGAATCGTGGCGCTGGATGCGGTACATGCCGAGGTTGTGATGGCCGGTATCGGGGTGTTGGGTATAGACCAGCGGCAGAGTGATGAAGTGCCCGCCGTCCTCGGGCCACGTCTTAAGTAGGGGCAGGCGTGCGAGGTCGGGCGGCGACTGCACGCACTCGCCGACGGGGCCTTTGCCGACGGTTTTTAGCCCGACCTTGAGCGCGGCGGGGATCAGGTTTTTGTGCGGCCAGAGCTTGCCCGGCGAAAGCGAGGGCAGGTCTTGGGCGAGTTGTACTAGCTGCTGGATAAACTGCTCCGGCCTAGGGCCAAAGGCCAGATCGACGCGCCGGGGGGTGCCGAAGAGATTGGTGACGCAGGGGAAGTCCGCGCCTTCGACGTGGGTAAAGAGCAGGGCCGGACCAGCGGAAGCGAGGACGCGGCGATGGATCTCGGCGATTTCGAGCTCAGAAGAAACCGGAGCGTCAACGGTGACGAGCTCGCCTTCGCGGCGTAGGAGGTCGAGGAATTGGCGCAGGTTGTGCATGGCGGCTTGGGGCGGCAGGTGGAAGGTAGGGTTGGTCTTGAATATATTAAAGCCAAATTTCTAAAACATCCCCATTCCCCTCGGGAGACGATCAACTATGAAGACAAAGAAGGCGTTTGATTGTGTTGAGATGAAACGCCGTGGTGCAGAACGAATTCACGATCAAATCGCAAATATGACAATCAAAGAACAACTGGCTTTCTGGCAAGAACGTACTGAGTTGCTGCGAAAGCATCAGCAAACGGTAAAAACGCGACGCAAAACATCTCTCTATTCCTGAAAGGTTTTATATGCCTACTAACAACGACGAATTTGGCGCACGTTCCGAGTTGCAAAGCAGCGGCGGTAGCGGCGTCCTGTACCGCATTCAAACATTAGAAGAAGACGGCGTGGCCGAGGTGAGCCGGCTGCCCTATTCAATCAAAATTTTGCTAGAGGCAGCGCTCAGGCAGTGCGATGGGTTTGAGATTACCCGCGAGGATGTCGAGCGCATTGCGCGCTGGAGTCCCGAGACCGCGGGCAAGGAAGAGATTCCCTTCAAACCGGCGCGGGTGGTGATGCAGGATTTTACCGGCGTGCCAGCCGTGGTCGATCTGGCTGTGATGCGCGACGCCGTGGCCGATTTGGGCGGCGACCCGGAGAAGGTCAATCCCCTGATTCCGGTTGACTTGGTCATTGATCATTCGGTGCAGGTCGATTACTACGGCATCCGCGAGGCACTGGCCATGAACGCCGCGCGCGAATTCGAGCGCAACCGCGAGCGCTACGAGTTTTTGCGCTGGGGTCAGGAGTCGTTCGACAATTTTCGCGTGGTGCCGCCAGCCACTGGCATCGTGCATCAGGTCAATCTGGAATATCTGGCGCAGGTGGTGCAGGAGCAGGACGGCGAGTTCTATCCCGATAGCCTCGTGGGCACAGACAGCCACACGACGATGATCAACGGCCTCGGCGTCCTCGGCTGGGGCGTGGGCGGGATTGAGGCCGAGGCCGTGATGTTGGGGCAGCCGATCTACATGCTTTTGCCCGAAGTGGTCGGCGTCAAACTGACGGGCGCATTGCCCACCGGGACGACGGCGACGGACTTGGTGCTGACAGTGGTGCAGATGCTTCGCGCGCACGGCGTGGTTGGCAAATTTGTCGAATTTTACGGCCCGGGCTTGAGCGAGCTGAGCTTGGCCGACCGGGCGACTCTCGCCAACATGGCCCCGGAATACGGGGCGACGATGGGCATTTTCCCGGTTGACGAGGAGACGCTGGCGTATTTGACGCTCACCGGGCGCAAGAAGGCGGTGGTCGAGCGCGTCCGCGCGTACATGGAAGCGCAGGGCATGTTCTACCACGCGGACGCTCCTGATCCCATTTTCAGCGAGCACTTGGCGTTGGATATGGCTACGGTCGAGCCGAGCTTGGCCGGTCCGACGCGACCGCAGGATCGGGTTGCGCTCAAGGACGTGCCGAGTGCCTTCGCCGATTCGCTAACGGACCGCTTTGAGGTGGAGGACAGCGGCAAAAAGGTCGCCGTCGAATTGGGCGATCAGGGCGCGGTTGAGCTGGACCACGGCGCAGTGCTCATCGCCGCTATCACTTCTTGTACGAATACCAGCAATCCGAGCGCGATGGTGGGGGCGGGGTTGTTGGCGCGCAACGCGGCCGAGCGGGGCCTCTCAGTCCCAGCCTACGTCAAGACCAGCTTGGCGCCGGGCAGCCGGGTCGTCTCGCGCTACCTCGACGCGGCCGGCCTCACCGAGAGTCTAGAGGCCCTCGGCTTCCACACGGTCGGCTATGGTTGCACAACCTGCATCGGCAACTCGGGACCTTTGCCCGAGGAAATCTCCACAGCCGTGGCCGACAACGACTTGGTGGTGTGTAGCGTGCTTAGCGGCAACCGCAACTTTGAGGGCCGAGTACACGCGTTGACGAGGGCCAATTTCCTCGCCTCGCCGCCGTTGGTCGTGGCCTACGCGCTCGCGGGCCGGGCGACAATTGACTTTGAGCGCGAGCCACTGGGCCGCGACCAAGCGGGCCGCGAGGTGTTCCTGCGCGACATCTGGCCCTCGCAGGACCAGATCCGCGATGCAATTGCCCGTTCGCTGACGCCGAAGATGTTCGAGGAAGAATACGGCAATGCGTTCCGCCAGAACGAGACTTGGAACGCCATTCCCGTGCCCGAGGGCAAGCGCTACGCTTGGGCTGAGGAGAGCACGTACATTCGCAAGCCGAATTTCTTCGACGGCCTCACCAAACAGGTCCAGCCGATCCAACCGATCCAAGGTGCGCGCGTCTTGGCCAAGTTAGGCGACAGTGTGACGACCGACCACATCTCACCGGCTGGCTCAATCGCTGCCGGCAGCCCGGGGGGCGAGTACCTCGCCGACCGAGGCGTCGAGCGCAAGGATTGGAACAGCTATGGTTCTAGGCGCGGCAACCACGAGGTGATGATGCGGGGCACGTTTGCCAATATCCGCATCCGCAACGAGTTGGTGCCCGGCGTCGAGGGGGGCTTGACGCGCCACCTGCCTTCGAGCGAGCAGATGACGATCTACGAGGCGGCGATGCGCTACATCGAAGAAGGCGTGCCGTCGATCATTATTGCAGGCAAGGAGTACGGATCGGGTTCGAGCCGCGATTGGGCCGCCAAAGGCCCCTTCCTACAGGGCGTCAAGGCCGCAATCGCCGAGAGCTACGAGCGCATCCACCGCTCGAACCTGATCGGGATGGGTATTCTGCCGCTGCAATTTTCCTCTGGTGAAGATCGTCACTCGCTGGGGCTGACTGGCGAGGAGGTATTCGACATCGAGGGGTTCGACGACGCCCTACAGCCGGGGCAAGTGTTGGAGGTGGTGGCTAAGAGCGCCGCGGGCGAGAAGCGCTTTGCAGTGACATGCCGGATAGACACCCCCGTGGAGATCAACTACTACCGCAACGGGGGGATACTACACGCAGTACTCAGGCGGATGGCCGAGTAGGGCCGGCGGGAGGATGCGATGAGTTCTTGTGTTGTTAAAGACGTCGTGCGCACCGTGCTGCACGTGCCGTTCCACGAGCGCTGCGCCGACACCATGGAAGTCTATGGGCCGGGTTGGTCCATCGTCGAATTGGTCGAAGTGGAGACTGAGGGCGGCGTTGTCGGCATCGGCGAGACGATTCAGGGATATACGTGGGGCCACTCGCGCGAAGCGGAGTTTGCCCGCGTGCGCGGCCGGAATGTTTTCGAGGTGCTGTGGGACGACTCGCTGGGGGCTGGCTTGCAGATGGCGCTTTTCGACGCGGCCGGCAAGCACTTAGGAGTACCCTGCCACCGGCTGATGGGGCCGCAGCACCGCGACACCTGCCCGGTTTCTTGGTGGGCGCAAAGTATGCCGCCCGCAGCGTGGGCGGCCGAGGCGCGCGCGGCCGAGGCGCATGGCTTTACCACCATGAAGGTCAAGGCTCGGCCTTGGTACGATATTGCGGCGCAGTTACAGGCCGTGGATGAGGCCACTTCTCAGCACTTCAAACTGGACGCCGACTTCAACACCATGTTGCTGGGGGTTGACCAAGCCGCTCCGCTCATTGGGCGCTTAGAGCGGGACAATGCTTGTCTGGCGATCGTCGAGTCGCCGATTCCGCAGGACGACGTGGAGGGCAACAAGCTCCTGCGGCGCAAGATTCAAAGTCCAATCGCCATGCACATGGGCCAGCCGCCGCCCATGACGGCAATCCGCGAGGGCGTGTGCGACGGGTTTGTCATCGGTGGCGGAGTGAGCCGCGTTTTGAGCGACGGCAACTTGGCTGCTCGGGCGCAAATGCCGTTCTGGTTGCAGATGGTGGGCACTGGTCTGACGGCGATCTTTGCAGCGCACTTGGGGGCGGTGCTAAAGGAAGCGCGCTGGCCGGCGATTCCCTGCGTCAACATCTATTCGCACGTTTTGGTACAGGAGTTTGCCGTGGAGGGCGGGCATCTGCGGGTGCCGGAGGCTCCGGGCTTGGGGGTCTAGTTGGACCGGGATGCTGTGGAGCGCCTGCGCGTCGAGCCGGATTTTGCGAAAGCGGCAGTGCGCCAAATACACGTTGTGCGCTGGCCCGATGGTCGGGAGTTGTGGGCACCGGGCGGAGGGTATCGGGGCGATTTTACCGCTGGCAAAATCACCGGCTTTGCTCCGGGAATGGACCTCCAAGTGCGGCTCGACGACGGTAGCGAAGAATTTGATCGAGAGTACCGGGAGCGGTTCCCGGAGCGAGCTTAGGGCGTCACTTGAGCACGGCGACGGCTGCGCCCATGGTGGTGACGAGGATGCTGGTGCAGGCGATGAGCATGGCCATTAGCCGCGCGTAGCGCGAATCGAGCTGTTTGGCTAAGTCGTCGATGCGTTCATTGGTCTCGGTGCGCAGATCGTCGATGCGTCCGTTGGTTTGGTCGAAGCGCCCGCTTATCTCGGTGCGCAGATCGTCGATGCGCTCGTTGGTCTGGTCGATGTGTCCGTTGGTCTGATCTATGCGCCCGCTTATCTCGGTGCGCAGGTCGTCGATGCGCCCGTTGGTCTGATCAATGCGCTCGTGTATTTGGCGCACGTCTTGACGCAGGTCCTGAATATCCTCGCGCAGGAAGCTCAGAGCGAGGGTGGATTCAGTGGGTTGGGCGGGCTTGGACGATTGCTCGGCCATGAGAAGGTCCTCTTTGGGTAAATGTAAGCACTCCCCCCTATAAGCAAAAGGTAGGCCATGCTTGGCAGATGCCCGTTCCTCTCTGGTAGCGTTATGTGCTGTATGCGTCGTGTTGTTGCCTTGTAGAAACGATGCCGTTCCTCAGAGGTAACAGCACCCCTCACTTGACCAAGGCGGCAATTTGCTTGAACTCCGCCGTTCCCGCTTTCTGCAACAATTCAAATAGACACATTTCCACCGCCGTGATCTGCGCGCCAGCGGATGCCATTCTTTGCAGCCCCAACGCCTTGTTCTCGGTTGTGCGCGAGGAGACGGCGTCGGCGACGACTTCGACTTGGTAGTCCGAGTCCAGCAAATCGCGGGCCGTCTGATAGACGCAGATGTGGCTTTCGATTCCGGCCAAGAGAATCTGGCGGCGGCCGCTCTGGCGCAGTTGGGTTTGGAAAGTGCTGAGGCCGTAGGCGCTAAAGCAGGTCTTGGCCAGTGGCTCTTGGTCGGATAGCAGGTCGGCGATCTCGGGAATGGTGGGGCCAAGCCCTTTGGGATATTGCTCTAGCCATAGAATGGGCAACCCGAGAATCTGTGCGCCCTTGACGAGAATCTGTAGCTGGCGGTAGAGTGCTTCGCGCTCGTGCATCAGCGAGGCTAGCTTGCCCTGAATGTCGATGAGGACGAGCGCGGTGTGGTCGCGGCTGAGCATTAGATGTACCCGGTCGAGCCGTCGGGACGTGTTGGGCTGGAGCGTTCCCAGTGGATGTATTCGTTGTCGGCGATGGCTTCTTCGTTGACTTCGACGCCTAGGCCCGGCCGGTCTGGTCGCAGCTCTAAGTAGCCGTCTTTGGGCAGATAGGGTTCGTCAACCCAATCGTTCCACTCGGATTCGGTCGGCAGGAGGTATTCGAGAATTTTGAAGTTGGGTGCCGAGGCGCAGAAGTGCAGGTTGACGGCAGTCGCCAACGGCCCCATGGGGTTGTGCGGGGCGATGCTGATGTAGTGGGCTTCGGCAATGGCGTTGATCTTGCGCATTTCGAGCAGGCCGCCGCAGACGCAGATGTCGGGCTGGATGATGTCGGCACCTTGGTTGGCGATTAGATTGAGGAACTCGAAGCGGGCGTAGAGGCTCTCGCCGGTGGCCAACGGCACCTGCATCTGCGACTTGAGGCTGGTCCACGCTGGAATGTGCTCGGGGCGCAGCGGCTCTTCGTAGAAAAAGGGATCGTACGGTGCGAGGGCGTTGGCTAGCTGCAAGGCGCGAATCGGCTCGAAGATCTTGGCGTGTGGGTCGAAGGCAAACTCCCAGTCGTCCGGGCAGTTGACGCGCAATTCTTCAAAGTATTTGGTCGCCTCGGAGCAGACGCGACCCCAGCGATGGGCATCTGGGTCGAGCCGATAGGGGCTGGTCTTGAAGGCTGTGAAACCATACTCCTCGTGCAGACGCCGGGCTTGGTCGGCAGCCTCTTTGCCGTCGCGGCCACCGATCCCGCGGTACACGCGCACCCGGTCGCGGGC
>JAJEEZ010000528.1:0-3247 GCA_022820705.1 Candidatus Latescibacterota bacterium
AATGGACAAGGAAACCGGATCGCCGAACAGACCGTGAGTGCTAACCGCTTGAGGCTGGCACTCAAAGCCTCCCATGCTTACGAAGCAGGTATGGATGGGCAGGTGACACCCGAGTTAGAGGTTGCTCTACGCCAAGATGGCGGCGACGGACTGACCGGGGCCGGCGTAGAAGTTGGCGGTGGCCTGCGCTATGAGGGCGGTGGCTTCACGCTGGAAGCTATGGCGCGGAGTCTGGTAAGTGACGGCGACGACGCGGTCGAGTACAGAGAATGGGGTGCGCATCTGCTGCTCCAGCGCTCGGCTAGCACCGGTGGTCGGGGGTTGTCGTTGCGGGTGATGCCGACCTACGGCACGCAGGCTAACAGCCTGACGCTATGGGAACGCAGCGTAGCCGAGATAGCGGACCGGGGTGTTGCGAACGCGCAAGGCCAGCTCAGAGCCGAGGTCGGCTACGGTTTAGCCGCACTTGGCGGTCGGGGAGTATACACTGTATACAGCGGGATGACGCAAGCACCAGAGCGCCTACAGTTGCGCTTAGGTACGCGCTTTGAGGTGGACTCGTCGATGTCAGTGAGCCTCGAGAGTTCGCGCTGGCAGCGCATGGCGGGTGCCTCGCATGGACTTCTGTTGCGTGGGCGTCTGGTCTTTTAATTGATTCATACACATGTAGCACAGTATACGACACACGCTTCCGGAGCTAGGCTTTGGAAGCGTGTGTCGTATCATGCTGTGGTCCGCCTTTCTCTACTTTGTCTTCTTATACCACCTTACTTCCACAGCCGGACGAGTACATAACTATTGTGTCTGGTCTGCCTCGTTCTGGTACCTCGATGCTGATGAAGATGTTGGCCGCGGGCGGCTTGCCGCCCTTAACAGACGGTATCCGCGAGGCCGACGCCGACAATCCCGGGGGATACTACGAATTCGAGAAGGCCAAGCAGCTAGAACAAGATGCCACATGGCTCGAAGCGGCGGCGGGTAAAGCCGTCAAGGTCATATCCCAACTGCTTGACCAATTGCCGCTCCATAAGTCGTATAAAATCGTATTCACCCTCCGGAAAATGGACGAGATTTTAGCGTCGCAGCGGGCGATGCTAGCGCGGCGCGGACAGCCCTGCGACCCAGGCTCCGACGCCGCGATGGCCGATGCCTTCGGTCGGCACTTGAGTGCAGTGCAACAGTGGTTGGCCGAGCACCCGCAGATGGAGGTGCTTTATGTCAACTACGCCGCTGTTTTGCGCGATCCGTTTGCCGCAAGCCACGAAATCAAGGCCTTTCTCGCCCGCCCCTTAGATGTGCGGCAAATGGCGAGCGTGGTCGATGAGAGCCTATACCGCCAGCGCATATCCTGACCACTTGCCGAGTCCTTCGCACTAACCTTACCAACAACTGTATGAATACATCACAGATTCGCAATTTCTCCATTATTGCTCACATTGATCACGGCAAATCAACGCTAGCGGACCGCCTGCTTGAAAAAACTGCGACCCTGACGGCCAAGCAGATGCAGGAGCAGGTCCTCGACAGCATGGATTTAGAGCGCGAGCGGGGCATTACAATCAAAGCTCACGCCGTGCGAATGCACTATCAGGTAGCCGACGGTAGTATTTACCAATTCAACTTGATCGACACGCCGGGACACGTGGATTTTACCTATGAGGTGTCGCGTAGTTTGGCCGCCTGCGAAGGGGCGATCTTGGTCGTCGATGCCACACAGGGCGTGGAAGCCCAGACCGTGAGCAATTTGCTGTTGGCGCTAAACAGCGACTTGGTCGTTATCCCGGTGCTCAACAAAATTGACATGCCCGCTGCCCAAGTCGCGGCGGTACAGCAGCAGGTGCTCGATCTGCTAGGGGGTGAAGTCGAGGATATTTTGCAAATCAGCGCCAAGGAGGGGGTTGGGGTCGAGGAGGTGATGGAAGCCATTGCCGACCGCATACCTCCGCCGACTGGGCAGCAGCAAGAGCCGTTGCGGGGACTGGTTTTTGACTCGCTCTACGACCAGTACCGAGGCGTAATTTGCTTTATCCGAGTCGTTGATGGACGCGTCCACAAAGGGCAGAAAATTCGCTTCCACTCGACCGGACGGCTCTACGAAGTCGAAGAAGTCGGCCACTTGGTCTTAAATCGGGTGCCGGCCCAAACACTTGAGACTGGAGAAGTCGGCTATTTCATCGCTAGAATCAAAGAGTTGGCCGAGGCTCACGTCGGTGATACGGTCGTCGATGCGGAGGCGGAAGTAGAGCCGTTGCCTGGATACCAGCCGCTCAAACCTATGGTTTTTAGCGGCCTCTATCCCGTTATTCCAGAGGAATACGAAGTGCTGCGCGACGCTTTAGAGCGGCTCAAGCTCAACGACGCCGCGTTCTCCTATGAGCCGGAGACCTCGCCAGCGTTGGGCTTTGGTTTTCGCTGTGGCTTCCTAGGCCTGCTACACATGGAGATCGTCCAGGAGCGCCTCGACCGAGAGTATCAGGTCGAGATCATCACGACTCTGCCCAATGTGCTCTACGAGATTCTGACCAAGGATGGGGAACTGATGGATGTTGACAATCCCTCTTTGTTGCCGCCTGCTACTGAGATCGATGAGGTGCGAGAGCCGATTCTCGCCGTCCAGATCTTGGTGCCGAGGGATTATATTGGTGCCGTGATGAAAATCTGCACCGAGCGACGCGGGAGCTACCGCAATACTGAGTATCTCGACGGCAGCCGGGCTATCCTGAGCTTTGAGATGCCTTTGGCCGAAGTCGTGATTGACTTCTATGATCGCCTCAAGTCGGTGTCGCGGGGCTATGCGTCATTCGATTACGAGCATCTAGAGATGCGAGCCGGGTTATTATCTAGGCTCGACATTATGATCAATGGCGAGCCGATGGACGCGCTCTCGGTGATCATTCATCGCGACAAAGCCTATGAGTGGGGCCGGCAGCTCTGTACAAAGCTCAAGGAGCTGATCCCACGGCAGATGTTCGAGGTGGTCATCCAAGGAGCGATAGGAAGTAAGGTTATCGCTCGCGAAGTGGTCAAGCCGTTCCGCAAAAATGTGACGGCCAAGTGCTATGGCGGCGACGTGACCCGCAAGCGCAAATTGCTCGAAAGACAGAAGGAAGGCAAAAAACGCATGAAGCAGTTTGGGAAGGTGGAAATTCCCCAGGAAGCGTTTTTGGCTGCGCTCAAGATGGAAGCCTGATTTATGAGCAAGAGGCGTACTGGCCAACCCTGCGTCCCCTAATCCCGAAAAAGTGAA
>JAJEEZ010000218.1:0-4405 GCA_022820705.1 Candidatus Latescibacterota bacterium
GAAATGGTGTAGCGGTCCGCTTGCTTTTCCCTTCTTAGCTGCTCGATTTCGAGCTTTAACCGCGCATTGCTCTGCTTGTATTCGGTGGCCAGTTTACTCCAGTGCCGCAGTTCCTTGTTTAGCTTTTGCACGTTTTCGAGGAGCTTGTCGTTGACCTGTTGAGTGCTATCTACTTGCGCCCGCATGTTATCGAGCAAGCGGTTGGAGTCGTCGAGCGAGTAGGTCAGCGAGTCAATGGCGGCGTTGGCGCGGACCATGTCGCTTTGCAATTGGAGCAGGAGCATCTCTTGCTCCTTATTAGTGCAGGCAGCAAGGAACAAGGCGATGCAAGGGATGAGAATGCGTTTCATTGTCAGCTCCTTAAGGCGTTGGCGGTGTTCTGCGATATAGGCTATCAACTTGGGCCATAGTTTGGTTCAAGTCGTTGTACAGGGCGCTCAGGCTGCGGGCGAGCGCGTCGAGTTTTTGGACTGAGAGCGTTTGGGTCTCGCGGGCGGCGGCGATTTTGTCTATGATTGCCTGCTGATTGCGCTGCAAGGTTGCGGTTTGCTCTTGCAGGCGGGTCAGTTCGTTGTTGAGGGGGCCGAATTGCGCCTGCACGTTCGCCAAGGAGCGCTTGTGGGTATCGGCGAGGTTTTGATAGCGCAAGTCCTCCTGCCGGAAGCGTTCTTCGAGCTTGTGGTCCGTGTCGGATTGGTAGCGCAGCCGCTCTTTGCGCTCAGTGTCCATTTTGTTTTGTAGTGCGTTGTTGCGATCGATTTGAGTTGCTAGTTGGTTGCGGGTGCGCTTGTGGTGATCCTTTTCGTTTTGTAGGCGGGAGCGAATCTCGAATTCAGAGGCGGTCAGGTCGGCTTTTTCTTCTAGCTGACCAATAAGCCGGGTGCTCAGCTCGGAGAGGCGATTGTCGAACTCGTCCATTTGCTCCTCTAGCAGAGCGCGGTGCTCCTTTTGCCGCTCGTGATTGATAAAGAGCACTAAGCCCATGACACAGCCGACGACGACGGTGGTGTACGCGGCGAGGATCAACACGTGTTTGCGCTCGAAGGGGTCCGCGATGCGGAGCAGGCCCAAAAACCCGCCCCAAATCAAGAGGACACCTCCTAAAATTGCCGCGATGATGACGTTCACAGGGCCTCGAATAGGGCAATAGACATATTAAATGTAAGTATATATAAGTAATACAGCAGTCCACGAGGGCGCAACCAGCGCGAAAAGGAGGTGCTTATGCAGCGGAAAGTTGCGGCTATTGATGGCCGCGGTCAGGGGGTGTGTCTAGCGGAAACCATGCCTGCCCTCGGCCCCGGCGAGGTGAAGGTGCGGGTGGAGGCCTCGTTGATCAGCCCAGGGACCGAACTGGGGAGGGTGAGGGCCATGCGGAGAAACCCCCAACCCGACCGGCCACCGCGCCCCTTTGGCTATACCAACGCTGGCGTCGTCGAAGAGATCGGGGCTGGAGTAGAGCAATTCGAGGTGGGTCAGGGCGTGGCCTGCATGGGGGGCGGGTACGCCCTACACGCCGATTGGGTCTGTGTGCCGCAGAATTTGTGCGCGGCCATACCCGAGGGCGTTAGCTTTGCCGAGGCCGCGTCTGTGCATCTGGCGGCAACCGGATTGCACGCGGTGCGCCGCACAACTCCTTTGTACGGGGAAAACGGGATCGTGGTAGGGTTGGGTTTGGTCGGCCAGTTTACGGCCCAATTTGCCCAGCTAAGCGGCTGCCATGTCTTGGGAGTCGATCGCTTTGCGCGCCGTCGAGACATTGCCCGGCAGGTGGGCATAGAGCGCGTCGCTGATCCATCCGAACAGGATGTAGTCGAGCAGGCCGGGGAGTTTACCCAAGGGTATGGCATGGATTTTGGCGTCATTGCCTTTGGCGGCGAGGCCAGCGGTGCCTTGAAAACCATCTATCAGAGCCTAAAGCAAGCGCCGGATACGCATCGCATGGGACGCATTGTCCTCGTGGGAGGAGCGCAGGTGACGCACGGCTTTGGGTCAGCGCTGGGCAACGTGGATGTGCGGAGTGCGGCGCGCACCGGTCCCGGCTATCACGACCCAGCGTACGAGCGCGGCCAAGCGTATCCCGAGGTCTTCGTCGAGTGGCCGACGCAGCGCAACCTAGTCGAGTGCCTGCGCGCCATAGCCGATGGAAAGCTGCGCGTCCAACCGCTCTATACCCACGAGTTTGCGCTCGAAGAGATCGCCGCGGCCGTAGATGTGCTTGTCGAGTCGCCGGCCGAGGCGCTGGGAGTCGTGCTCAAACCGGCTCGCCGGTGACGAGGTTGCGCTTGCCCTCTGGATAGAAAGTAACCGGCGGCAGGTCGATTTTCTCGCCGGCGATCATTTGTTCCAACAGCGCGGCGACCCCGTCCACGGCTGGCCCCACTAGGGCCTCGCCCTTGGCGCGCGTGCCCAAGGCGGCGGCCGGGTTGTCGATGGCCTCGGTCTGCACGCGCTCTGGTGCTAGGTAGAGCATGGTCGAGGTTTCGAATTCGTCGGCGTGCCCAGGCAGGCGTCCCCGCTCCATGTGTTGCTGCACGTAGTCGGGGTCATATACGTCCCAATAGGACTGGAAGCGGAGGTTGACGCCTAGTTTTTCCCGGTACTCGTCGATGCGGCGCATCATGGGTTTGACGTTGCCGCCGTGGCCGTTGAGTACCAAGATGTTCTCAACGCCAGCGCTCACGAGCGAATGGCAGACGTCGAAGACGTATTCGCAGAAAATTTCCGGTCGCACGGTCAGGGTGCCGATGTGCTCCATCCAGTGCTCGGAAACGCCGATGCCCACTGGCGTGGCTACCACCACTTGGGGCAGGAGCTTTTTGGCCGCGTGCTCGGCCATATAGCTGGCGTGGAAAGTGTCGTGGATCATGTGCAGGTGTTCGTTGTGCTGTTCGGTAGCGGCGGTGGGCACGATGGCGGCCTTAATCGTGCCCGCTTGAATTCGCTCGCGAAATTCCTTGCGAGTCAGGTCGCCAACAAAGACGCGTTCGTCAGCCATCGTAGTAATCCTCCTTTGCGTTGGTTGGGGAGGGTAGCTTAACGGCTGTCCATTCGTGCGTCAAGTGGCTAGGGTGTTCGGTTGACCGCGAGAGAAAAGCACACTTGAATTCACTATATCAACAAGGGAGCCATTATCGCCAATCCTTTCGCAGAGTGGAATAAAAACTTCGCGCTCTTGGCCGTAGCTGTGGCCGGGACAGGGGTGTTCTTCGGGGTGCAGTTGACCCTGTTTAACAACTTCATCGTCGAGCGGCTGGGTATTGAGCCACACGAATTGGGCTACGTCGAGGCTCTGCGCGAAGTTCCCGGTTTTCTCAACGCGTTCTTTCTGGCACTGATCGTCCGCTGGGCCCCGCCAAAAGTCGCGGCGGTTTCACTGGTGGTGATGGGCATCGGGCTTGCCGCGTACGCAGAGGTGTCCTCGGTATTCATGCTGGCGTCGTTCTCGCTGGTGTGGAGTTTGGGCTTTCACTGTTGGCTCCCGCTAGAGCAGAGCATGGGCTTGGCCTACGGCCCAACCGCGGATAAGGGCCGCTGGCTGGGACAATTGCGCAGCATCAGCAGCTTGGCTTGGCTAGCGGCGATTGGCGTGTGCATGGTGGGGCTGGAGTTTTTGCGCTACGAGGGGGTCTTTGTCTTGGCAGGTGTGTGTACGGCTATGGGCGGCTTGGCCTTGTTTTGGGTCGATAATAAGGCCGCACCTGCAGACGAGAAGCGCTTGGTGCTCAAGCGGCGCTATCTGCTCTTCTACGCCCTGAATTTCCTCCAGGGCCTGCGCAAGCAGATGTTCATCACCTTCGCCATTTTCGCCCTCGTGAAAGTACACGGGATGCCGGTGGAGACGACTATGGTGCTGGTGCTGATCAACCAAGTGCTCATTACCTTGACGGCTGCGTGGATGGGCCGCTTGGTCGATCGCTTTGGCGAGCGGCGGATGCTCACGCTAAGTTATAGCGTGTTGGTCTTCGTCTTTTTGGGGTATGCAATCGTGGAGCACCGACCGAGTCTGTACGCGCTCTATTGCCTCGACAACCTCATTTTCTTCGGCGGAATCGCGCTTACTACCTACGCGCACAAGATTACACCCCCAGACGAACTCAAACCCACGCTCTCCATGGGGGTGACCATGAACCACGTCGCCGCCGTGGCCGCACCCTTAGTCGGCGGCTACGTCTGGCTCTTTTTTGGCTACGAGATCATTTTTATTAGCGGCGCACTCATAGCCCTTGTCTCGCTGGTAGTAACCCAGTGGGTCGATCCAGATAAGCAGAGCCGCATACCCATTTAATCCATATAGAAGGGAACATACCATGAAAATCGGCACCCGCATGCCCCCATTTTCCAATCAGATCGGCTTTGACGCTTATGCCGCGTGGTTAGCCGACAACGGTTTTGGCGCTGTCGA
>JAJEEZ010000632.1:0-4223 GCA_022820705.1 Candidatus Latescibacterota bacterium
TGACAGGCTTCCCAATCATCCTCGCCGAGCGGCTCATCCCAACCAGGCTGGTACGCGACCGTACCGCGGAGCGAGCCGAAGAAGGATTGGGGGTCGGGTTTAGTCTCTGGCTCAGGGGGGACGACTTGCGCGACGACCTTGCCGCGGTTGGTCAACTCCACGGTTTGGTATTTGGTGCCGACTTCGCGCACGACTTGGGTGCATTTGGCTTTGAATTCGCTGATGGACATCTGCATGGTCTTAACTCCTGACTATATAGTCATTTTATATGACCATGTTAAGTTGTACGCCTTTTCTTGTCAATGGAGTCGTACTTAGTCCCTGATGTTACGCGTCTCGTGCGTGGGGTGGTTCGCGAACCGACCCTACTACCGATGGGCTTCGACAAGCTCAGCCCGCATTGTTCCGATCAAAGCAGGGCGCTGAGCTTGTCGAAGCGCCCCCCCAGAATCAACGTACTCGTGCGTAACATCAGTTAGTCAGAAGAATGGGTTCAGCCCCGCTACACATTCGCTGGCCGCGGTCCGCCCGTCGCCCAATCCAACAGTTCGACGGTGTGGACGACTGGTACTTCGGCGCGGGCGGCGATTTGTTCCATGCAGCCGATGTTGCCCGCCGCTACGATCTGCGGCGCAACGCTGGCGATGTGATCGACTTTGCGCGCTTGTAGCTGTTGCGCCAAATCGGGGCGCAGCATGTTGTACGTGCCCGCGCTGCCGCAGCAAATATGGCCTTCGGGCACCTCGATGACCTCAAAGCCCGCTTCTCTGAGCAGTTGCCTCGGCGGCTCGGTGACGTGCTGGCCGTGTTGGAGGGAACAGGCGTCGTGATACGCTACCTTCAGGGCCGGCGCGCGGTTGGCCTTGCCCAACCCCAATTGCGCCACCACCTCGGAAATGTCCCGCACCCGTTCCACTACCGCCTTGGCCTTGTCGGCCCACTGCGGATCGTGGCGGAAGATGTGATCGTATTCTTTGATGGCCGTGCCGCACCCCGAGGTGTTGAGCACAATCGCGTCCAAACCACCCGTTTCCAACTCGCGATGCCAAACCTCAATGGTGTGCTGCATTAGCTTGCGGCTGCGCTTGCGCTCGCCCATGTGAAAAGTCAGCGCGCCGCAACAGCCCATATCCGGCGGAATGACCACCTCGGCCCCCAACCGCGTCAGCAGCCGCACAGTCGCGTCGTTGATCTGCGGCCCCAACACCTGTTGGACGCACCCGGTGAGCAGGGCCACGCGCATCCGACGCGTGCCCTCGGCTGGCACGACGCCGGGCCGGGCTACAGCAGCCGGTCGCGGCAATCGCTTGGGTGCCATAGCCAACAGGGGCCGCATGACGCGGGGCATCAGGAAAGAGAATATGCGGCCTACGCCAGACATTTTGAGCGCCAAGCGCGTGCGGCCGGGGTAGGGCAGCATCCGCGTCAGCAGGGCGCGCAGTAGGCGGTCCATCAATGGCCGCTTGACGAGTTGGTCTAGCCGTGGTCGGGCCGTTTCCAAGAGGAGCGAATAATCTACGCCGCTCGGGCAGGTGGTCTCGCACGCGAGGCAGCCGAGGCAGTTGTCGATGTGTTCGACCGTTTGGCGGGTCGGGGGGATGTCCTCTTCGAGGACGTTTTTGATGAGATAAATGCGGCCGCGCGGGCCTTCGAGTTCGTTGCCGGTGAGTAGGTAGGTGGGGCAGGTGGCATTGCAAAAGCCGCAGTGGACGCAGGCGCGCAAAACCTTTTCGGAGGCTTCAACTTCTGGGTCTTGGAGCAGATGAGGGGGAATGGTCGTGCGCATAGGTCAGCTCCGTTCGTCTCGCAGCCAGCGCACGAGGGCCTTGTCGGGTGCGCTAATTTCTGCGAGCGATGTGTAGTAGTAGGCTTCCCAGCCGTCTTCTGGCAGGCCGGTGAATAGCATCAGGTTCAGGGGGTAGTTCTCGGAATCCGTGCAGCGGCGGAAGTCGTCGCGGAAGAGAAAGGTCGGTTTGCCGAGGGCAATGGCCGCCCCCAACTCGACCATTACTCCTTCGTCCGGCGGCGTGCCGTTGACAATGGCGAAGATCGCGTCGGCCTCGACCACATCGCGCAAGTCCGCTTGGCCGACTTGGTAGGCCCAGCCCGGCGCGGAAAAATCGACTTGGTTGTTGCGAGCAAAAGGCTCCCAGACCTCAGCTCCCAATGCCTCTAAGGCAGAGACGAACTGGGGCAGGAGCCGCTCCTTCCATTGGGATGAGAATCCATACGGGCTGGCGAGATACAGGGTCTTTTTCATCAATGCGCTCCGGTTTGGCTATATTGAATAACTGATGTTACGCATGGTAGGGGCAACCCTTGTGGTTGCCCTCGTAGGTCTGGCTGGCTGTTGCCTGGGCACCCACAAGGGACGCCCCTACATCTATCGCTTCGGCGCAGATGCGTAACGTCAGTTAATAATAACCAACAACGCAAATGCTCAGAGGCGTCTCATGCAAATCCTCCGCGAGAATGTCCCACTCGCTCCGCTCACCACCATGGGCCTCGGCGGCCCTGCGCGCTATTTGGCCGAGTGTACCTCCCTAGGCGAGATGCGCGCCTGCTTGACATGGGCGGCGGCTGAGGATTTGCCCGTGCAAGTGCTCGGCGGCGGCAGCAACGTGCTGTTTGCCGACGCGGGGTACAGCGGCTTGGTGCTCAAAGTGGGACTCAGCGGCGTGGTGTTCAATGGCGCGACTGTCGAGGTAGCGGCTGGCGAGGATTGGGATGGTTTTGTGCAGTGCTGTGTGGAGCGCGGCTTGGCTGGCGTGGAGTGTCTTTCGGGCATCCCTGGGTCGGTGGGTGCGACGCCTATTCAGAACGTCGGCGCGTATGGCCAAGAAGTAAAAGACACCATTGTGGAAGTGCGGGCGCTCGATCGGCAGACCTTGGAGGAAATCGCATTTGCTCCCGCTGAATGCGGCTTTGCCTACCGTCAGAGCCGCTTTAAGGGAGCCGACCGCGACCGCTTTATTGTGACCTCGGTGACGTATCGCTTGGATGATAGTGGCCAGCCGCAAATCCGCTACCCGGAGCTGCGTCGGCATGTGGATGATGATCGACCGACCTTGGATACCGTGCGCGACGCTGTGCTGGCGCTCCGCCGCGGTAAGTCCATGGTCATCGACCCGCAAGATCCCAACTCCCGCTCTGTCGGCTCCTTCTTCTTGAATCCAGTCATCGGCGCGGAAGCCTTTGCCGCGTTAAAGGACCGCTATCCCAACGTCCCGAGCTTTCCCGATTCGGCTGGTGTCAAGGTGCCGGCTGCTTGGCTGGTCGAGCAGGCGGGATTTCACAAGGGGCTGCGAAGGGGTGGCGCTGGCATTTCAGAGCGACACGCGCTGGCTTTGGTCAATCGCGGTGGGACGACCTGCGAAGTGCTTGCCTTGGCCGGTGAGATTCGGGACGCGGTGGAACAAGCCTTTGGGATTCGGCTGGAGCGGGAGCCGGTGTTGGTGGAGGGTGAGGAGTGATGAGCGAGGCTGCTGCTCGGCATAAAATCGATCAGTTGCTCGAAAACGCTGGTTGGCGATTCTTCGACGATGACAATGGACCGGCCAATATCCGCTTGGAGGCGCACGTTGTTCTCAAACGCGACGACCTTGATAGCTTAGGCGATAATTTTGAGCGTTCCGGTCGAGGTTTTGTCGATTTTCTGCTCATCGACGACCGGGGTTTTCCGTTGATCGTGTTGGAAGCCAAGTCCGAAGACAAGAACCCACTGGTCGGCAAGGAGCAGGCCCGCCGCTACGCCCGCTCGCTGAACTGCCGCTTCGTCATCCTCTCCAACGGCAATCTGCACTACTTCTGGGATCTGGAGCGCGGCAATCCGCATATCATCACTGCCTTTCCGTCACCGGACTCGGTGGAAGGGTACAAACAGGTCGAGCCTAATTCGCAGCGCCTGATTGATGAACGGGTTGGCGACGACTACATCGTCCTCACGCAGCGGCCCAACTATGCGGCCGAGGCCGGATGGCGCAACGAGGATGAGCGCCCCGGCTATATCCAGACGCACAGCCTGCGCTTTTTGCGCGATTACCAGCTACGAGCGATTCGCGGTTTGCAGCGGGCTGTCCGAGATGGACGCGACCGATTTCTATTCGAGATGGCTACCGGCACCGGCAAGACGCTAGTGGCCGCCGCTGTTATCAAGCTGTTTCTCCGCACTGGCAACGCCCGCCGCGTCCTCTTCTTGGTAGATCGGCTGGAGTTGGAAGACC
>JAJEEZ010000157.1:0-3046 GCA_022820705.1 Candidatus Latescibacterota bacterium
GTACTCGCGCCAGTAGTATTGCAAGCGGTCGTCGGGCCACTCGGCGTAGATGGCCTCCCAGGTATTGGGCTGGCTGTGCGGCAGCAGGCTGCCTAGGGCGATGGGGTCGGCCACGCGCTGGTAGCGAGCGTCGATGGACAGGCGCAGTTGCTCGCCGGTGTTGGGGACGCCGCGATGGGGCATCATGCTGTGGAAGAACAACACATCCCCCTGCGCGAAGGGGCCGCCGGTCCATTCAAAGGAGTCGGTAATTGCCAATCCCCCGGCTCCCAAGGCCGGCTGGAAATTATAAACGCCTCCCCGATGCGCCCCAGCGGCCACCTCCAGCCCACCCATCGTCGGCGGCAGATCGTGAAGCGGGAACCACGCTGTATAGGTTTCAGCCGTGCCCTGAATGGGGATGAAGTCCTGATGCGGCGGCGTGGTAAAGGACTCGCGCTTGGGAAAGATGGTGCGACCGATGAGGCGGGGATGCGGCAACACCGGGCCGTCGAATAGCTTTTCGAGCAGACCAACGAGCGCGGGGTGATGCTGCAAGGCGTGGAATTCGGGCACCGCGTACATCCGGCTATAGACATCCATATACTCGGGCGTCGGCTCGACGCAAAAGCCGTCTTGGTCGGCGATGGCGTCCTCGAGCGGCGCGTCGGCCTGAACCCAGCCAGCGTCGCGAGCAATGGCCAAAAAGCGCAGCCTGAGCGCTTCGAGTTCATCGGCGGGCAGCAGGCCGCTGACAAAGAGATGGCCGTCGCGCTGCATGCGGTCGCGGAGCGCAGGCGGGTCGTCGATGATGGGGGTCGAGTCGATAAAGGTTGGCATAAGAAGACTCCTAAGCGGTAAAAAACGCCACGGCCGTCCAGCACAAAGCCGCCAAGCCCGCCGCCAGCGTCGCCTGCGGAATCTGCGTCTTGACGTGGTCCATCAAATCACAACCCGTACACATGGAGCTAAGCACGGTGGTATCCGAAATCGGCGAGCACTGGTCGCCGTACACGCTGCCGTCCATGACCGCAGCAAAACACAGCGTCATAAAAAGCTCTGGATGCGCCAGCCCATTGGAGCCAGCCACCGCCCAAGCAAGCGGCATAGCCAACGGAAACGCCACTGCATACGTACCCCAGCTCGTGCCAGTGGAAAAGGCTATGCACATCGTGAGAATCTGCAGCAAGACCGGCAGGAGAAAATACGGAATGGCCTCGCCGAGCTGTTCGACCAAAAAGATGCTGCCACCCGTCTCCTTGCTAATGCCGCCGATGGTGATCGCCAGTAGCAAAATGACCGAGCCGAGCACCACGCCCTTAAGGCCATCGTGGAAGCCGGCGATGAGGTCTCTGAGCGCCATGCCCTTGGCCAAGGCCATGCCCGCGGCCAACAAAAGCGCAACGCCAAAGGCCCACTGCACATTGGGCGATCCGCTGACGATAAAAGTGCCAACGGCAATGGCGATGAGCGTGCCCAGCGGCAAGAAGAATTCGAGGACGTGCGGAGTGTAGCCTTCGGGTACGTTGCTCCCTTGTAGCTCCTTGGCGCTCAGCGGATCGGCACCCGGGGCGTCGAGCTGGCCAGTCGTGCGCGAGCGCTCCATCGCTGCCCTGAGTTGCGACCCCAAAAAGAGCGGTTTTTCAATGCTGAGGAGGAACGTGCCTAAGACGGCAAAAATGGCGTAAAAACAAAAGGGCACGCTTTGAAAAAAGAAGGCAATGCGATCAGCTTCAGTCGCCAAGAAACTGACGCCAGAGACGAAGATGAACGCCTGCACGTAACCGGGCCAAGCGTTGAACGCGAGCTGGGACGCAATCGGCGAGGCCGTTGAATCCACCACGTACGCCAACTCCTCGTGGCTAATTTTCTCGTTGTCGGCAATCGGTTTGACCGTAGTGCCGACCAGCACTGTGCTGACGGTGCCGCCCTGGAAGAAAATGACCCCGAGCAGCCAAGCGACCAGCTTGGCGCTTCTGGGGCCGCGCACAAAGCGCACGGTCATAAACTCGGCAAAAGCCTGAGCCGCTCCCGTGCGGGACCATATTCCCATCAGCCCCCCCAATAGCCACAAGTAGAGCAGCAGAACTCCGGCTGCGCTTTTGGTCGCCAACGAGGGGATCAGTACATCGCCAGTGAAGTCGTAGCGGCCCATCAGCAGAGCGCCAGCGACGATGCCACCCAACAGCGAGGTGACCGGTTCTTTGGTCAGCCAACACAACAGCACGGCCACCACTGCTGGCAGCAGCGACCAATAGCTCCAGTGGCGTTTGGCTACCAATTTGTAGTAGCGGCCGGTCTCCGCCACGGAGACAAATTCTTCCGTGATCGGCGGTGTTGTCCTCGACCCCTTAATTTTGGCTGGGTCGAGTTGGGCTTGCGCTATGGGCACGGCCTCAAAATAGGCGGGTTTTTCGCGATAGATGTAGTATAGCTTGCCGTCGTCGTCCGTTTTCACGTCCAACTCGATCCGCTCAACCGTCCACGTCGGTGCCACATTGATACCTATGATCCAAGACGAGAGCAGGGCGATGGCAAAAATGGCGAAGTTGCGAATGCCTCTAGGCATGGGGTTCCTTTCGGTTTGATGGGTTAAGGTCGTTTATCCGCTCATATTCCCGACAGTTCGCTCGGCCCCAGATCTAGGTCTTGGCCGCGGTGATAATTGCGTCCCATCAGGTATTTGATATCCAACTCCACATCGCGCACAAAAATCTCTGGCAGGGCTTGGGCGTCCCGCCGCACCAATTCGACTGCGAGCGTATTGTTCCCCTTTTTCGGCCAGTGTTTGGCGTCCAGCTTAAACGCGTACCAATACCCCGAACCCGTGCGATAGCGCGGAGCCGACATCCGGTACATTTCGTTGATCTTGCGCAACAGACTGGCGGGCAACTCCCGGCCATTGAAATAGAACTTCAGCCGGTCGCGCTCGGTGTGGCCCATCACCCGCACCCGCAGCAACACTTCGTGTACCCGGCCAACCTTGGCCCAACGCCGCAGATCGTCGCTGACCGACAAGGTAATGGAAGCCTTGTGGCCCTTTTGCAAATAGGCCGGTAGCTGCATG
>JAJEEZ010000214.1:0-6097 GCA_022820705.1 Candidatus Latescibacterota bacterium
ATCTCCGAAGCGGCCTACAACAAACTATTGAGCATTTTTCGCGGCGAGACTGTGTCCGAGGACGTCGCCGGCGCGGACTGGGAGCCGTGGAGTGTGCCCTACGACGAGCCGGGAGGCAGCCCCATTACTTCGCCGTCACCACGAGAGTTTCTCAAGGTACGGGCGACGTTGCGCTCGGCCGCACCGGATGTGGCGGCGAGTTTGTCAGGGCTGCGGCTGAACTTTGCCGAGCCGGTGGCGCGGCGGCTCTTGGGCGAGGTAGTGCCCAGTCAGGTGGATCGGCTGGGGGCTGAGACTCCTTTTTCGGTGTATGTGCGACCTGAGTTTGGCGCAGGGGATGGGGGGTTCAACGAGTTGTTGTTGGAAGCACCGGCGGGCATGGAACTGACGTATGACGGGTTGTTGGGGAGCGCGGACGGGGAGAATTTTTCGCCATTGGCGGCGGAGGTGTTGGCCGCGGCGGCGGACCGGGTGCATTTGTCCTTTGCTCCGCTGGAGCCGGGAAGCGAAGTGACGGCGTTGCGGATAGATTTTGCGGGGCGTCTGTTTTCTCGCGGTGGACCGCTAAAGGTGCAACTGCGTCAAGGAGAAGATGGGGAGGGTATCTGGCAGCGCGTCGATCCTGGGGAAGCTGTGGAGACTGTTGGCAGCAATCGGCTGTTGGTGGTGGGGCAGCCGCAGAGTCGCTCGATTTTTGCGGATTTAGTGGTCGAGCCAGCGGTATTGACGCCAAATGGGGATGGGGTCAACGACGAGGTGGCGCTGCGCTTTTCAGTGGTGTTGGTGGAGGGCAGCCAGCGGGTTGAGGCGACTATCTACGATTTGCAGGGACGCTTGGTGCGTCGGCTAGCCGAGCAGCGGGATTTTGCCTCGGGGATTTACGAAATGGGGTGGGACGGAAGGAACGAACAGGGAACGCTCGTGCCGCCGGGGGTGTACGCAATGCATTTGCGGCTGGATGCCAATACGTCGGGGGCTGAGCTAGGGCAGGAGAAATTGGTGCGCACGCTAGCCGTGGCCTATTAGCGCTCGTCTTCGTCTCGTTCTAAAAGCTGCTGACCACGCGCTCGATGCTTTTGACTCTCTTCGAGCAGGCCGAGTGCTTCGCAGGCATCGCCCAAGTAGAGATGTCCGCGCCCATCTTCGGGCTCCAATTCGACAAAGCGTTGGTAGGCAGTCCGAGCCGCAGCAAAGTCGCCGAGCTGGGCATGGGCTACCCCTAGATTGAAGTGAGCCTTGGCGTATTGGGGGGCGAGGGCCGTGACTTGGGCAAAAAGTCGCGTGGCTACTTTGAACTGGCGCTGCTGGGCGGCGATCAAACCGAGCATATAGGGAGGCTCGACGAGAGAGGTGTCGAGTTGGGTTGCCTTGGCGAAGGTTTGGGCCGCCCTTGCGAGTGATTCCGACTGATAGTGAGCATTGCCTAGATGCACGTACAGAACGGGATTTTCTGGATCCAGCTCGATGGCCCGCTGGAAATACCGGGCCGCCTGTCTTTGCTGGCCTTGCTCGGCGAGGAGGAGGCCGAGGCCGATGTGAGCGTCTTTGTGGTCGGGTTTGATTTCGACCGCGCGACGAAACTCTAACAGAGCTTGGTCGGTTTCGCCGACCATCTGGTGCTTCAAACCCATATTGTAGTGATCCCGCGCCGAGCCGATGGAGAGCGATCTGTGCGCCGGCGGGGAGATTTCGGAGTGCAGTCCCCGATGCTGTTGGCGCAGGCTTTCGGAACGGGCCATTTCCCGCTTGCCCTCTTCGCGGCGGCCCAAGCGGAGATAGACATTGCCGAGGTTGAGGCGGAGCTTGGGCGAGTCGGGGTTGAGTTCGGTGGCCTTGAGTAGCGCCTGCAAAGCCGCCTCATTATCACCCATATCGCGCTGGGCCAATCCCAACAGAAAATGCGCTTCGGCATCCTGCGGGTCGAAGCGCACCGCTTTTTTGAAGGCCCCAGCCGCCTCGGGCGGGAACCCCTTTTCCCGCTGGATTTTGCCCAATTTCTTGTAGGCTGGTGCCAAGGTGGAATCCGCCGCCAAGGCCGCTGCGTACGCTGCTTGGGCCTGATCTACTTCTTTGCGATAGCCGTGCAGTAAGCCCAAGTTGTAGTACGCTGTTGCTCGGTGGGGATCGAGCGCGGTCGCTTGTTCAAAGGCGGCCCGCGCTGCTTCGACATCGCGGTGCTGGTTTTGGCTATACGCTCTGGAGGTGTAGCGGGCCGTGTGGATGATGCCGAGGACTTCGTATAACTCGGAGCGCGTCTGGTCTTTTTTGGGGGCTAGTTCAATCGCGTGTTCGACCGCGCGCAGGGCTTGGGGAAATTTGCCCAGTGCTAGGTACGAGCGGGCGAGATAGTGGTGGACTTCGCAATCGTCGGCGCGTGAGGCCAGTGCCTTGTGAAAGGCGACGATGGCTTCGCTGTAGCGCTCCTGAGCAAAGGCGTACATTCCGGCACTGACCAAGGGGTCTCGCTCCTTGGGGCCACAGGCGCAGATGAGGAGACAAAAGGCCGCCCCAAGCCAAGCCAAGCCCTTTTTGCAGGACGGGTGAATGCGGGCCATTGAGCGCCCGTTTTTTAGGTGCAATTGCACGGGGGTCTCGGTTTGCTGATGCGATTAGATTGTCGGTCAAAGTAACCGAACAGTTAGTATATGAGAAGATACGCACTATTGTCCATCTTGTGCGCTTGTGTCGCCGCGGTAGAGGCACAGGTGCGCTACCGGGAAGTCGCCCAAGAGGCCGGGATTGACTTCCAGCACTACAACGGCGCTCAAGGCGAATACTACTATGTCGAGACCTTTGGTGCGGGCGCGGCGTTTTTTGACGCCGATGGGGACGGCTGGCAGGACCTCTACCTGATCAATGGCGCCCATCTCTCGGGACCCCTTCCCCCGACCCCACCCATCAATCGCCTCTATCGCAATGCTGGCGATGGGACTTTCGCCGATCGCAGTGCCGCGTCTGGAGCTGGCGACCGGGGCTACGGCATGGGATGTGCGGCGGGCGATTTCGACAACGATGGGGATCAAGATCTCTACGCGACCAACTTCGGCCCCAATGTGCTGTTGAGCAATGACGGTGAGGGGCGCTTTGCGGACGTTACCCAAATAGCCGGCGTGGGCGACGGGCGCTGGGGCACCAGCACCGGATTTTTGGATTTCGACAACGACGGGGATTTGGATCTCTTTGTGGCCAATTATGTGCATTTCAGCTTGCAGGGCAATATCCAATGCGAGCGGGGGGCGATTCGCTTTTACTGCGAGCCAAGCACCTACGAACCCATTGGGGATGTGCTCTATCGCAACGAGGGGAGGCGCTTTGTCGATGTGACCAAGAGGATGGGTATCCGTGCGGTGGGCCGGGGCCTGGGCGTGGCCTTTGCAGACAGCGATTTGGACGGCGATACGGATATTTACGTGGCCAACGACGGCACGCCGAATTTTCTCTACGAAAACCAAGGGACGCGCTTTGTCGAGATCGGTTTGCGAGCCGGGGTGCAATACAACGAAGATGGGCACGCCGAAGCCGGTATGGGGGTAGATTTCGGCGATTTCGACAACGACGGGTACGCCGATCTTTTCGTGACCAATTACTCGCGCGAGACCAACACCCTCTACTGGAACGATGGCCGGGGGCGCTTTGCCGATTTTACCGCCCACTTCGGCTTGGGGGCACCCAGTTACCTGCCCTTGGGATTCGGCACCAAATTTATGGACTACGACAATGACGGCGATCTCGATTTATATGTCGGCAACGGACACGTGGTGGATAATATCGAGCAGCTCGACGCCGACCTTTGCTACGCCCAGCCCGCCCTTATGCTGCGCAACCAAGGCGGTGCCCATTTTGAGGAGGTCTCCGACTTGTTGGGTGCCGACTTTGTCGTTGAGAGCGTGGTTCGCGGCGCGGCGGCGGCCGATTGGGACAACGACGGTGATATGGATTTGCTGGCTACCACCGTGGCCGGGCGGCCTCGTCTGTTGCGCAACGACGGGGGCAATCGCCAGCACTGGATCGAACTCCTCTTGGTAGGTGCTGATCAGCGAGATGCACTGGGTGCCCGCGTCACCGTTACCGCCGGCGGTGCGCGTCAGGTTCGGGAGCGCCAGTCTGGGGGAAGCTATCTATCCAGCCACGATCCCCGCCTCCATTTTGGCCTCGGTCGGGCGACAAAGGCGGATATAGCGATTCGCTGGCCCGACGGCCAAGTGCAGACGTTGGCCGCTGTTGACGCCAATCAGATTGTACGGGTAGTCCAAACTACTCGCTGACGGTGCGTTCTTCGCGTTGGCTAGGAGGATTTTAGCCCGAGAACCCACAATGGATCATAGAGCCTTGGTTGTACTGCTGATTGGGATGTTGTGTTGGAGTGTTGGTCCAGCACAAGCGGCGGAGTCGAACAGACCAGCAGAGGGGTTTGTCATCAATTCGGCAGCCGATCTCCGCGCTTTGACAAGCCGGTCTGTCGAAGGGCATTTGCTCGTGCAGAGCGACCGACTGAAGACGCTGCATGGGTTGGAGGGGCTCGAGTACATAGGAGGCGATCTGAGTATTGAACATTGTGATTCGTTGCAAAGTTTGGCGGGCTTGCACCACGTAAAGCGGATTGGGGGCAGTCTGAGAATCCGGCGCAATCCCCAACTCGTGGATTTGGAGGGTTTGCGGTCTCTGGAGGAATTGGGGGGTAGCTTAATAGTCGAGCGCAACGATGCCTTGGTCGATCTGAAGGGATTGCGTCGGATTAGTCGCGTGGGTGGGTCGCTCAGGATTCAGTTCAATCGCCGCCTCGCCCGCATTGAGGGGCTGGAGCGATTGGAGGCGATAGAGGGACAGGTCCTCGTCGTCGGCAATGGATCGCTAGAAAGTCTGGTGGGGTTGGAGGGAATCAAGCGCCTAAAGGGCGGGCTGGCCATCGAGCGCAATCGGGCGTTGCAAGCGTTGGGAGGACTGCGGCGGCTGGAGGATGTGGGCGACTTTTTGCGGATCAAGAGAAATAGAGCCTTGGTTGAGCTAACGGGCCTAGAACAACTCAAGCGCGTCGCTGGGAATGTATTGGTCATCGGCAACGCCCGTCTGGAGCGCTTGACGGGCTTGGGCAACCTGAGTCAGATCGGAGGCAGTCTGAGAGTCGAGCAAAACGATGCGCTGGTATCGTTGGCGGGCTTGGCTGAGTGCGAGAGCATCGGCGGCGATTTGCTGATTCAGGCCAATAGCGTCCTGCCCGAGCTCGAGGGTTTAGCCGACTTGGCTCGCATTGAGGGAATCCTCTTGATCATCGGCAATAGTGCGCTGCAAAGTTTGGCGGGGCTGCACCGCCTAGACTACGTCGGCGGCGATTTGCTGGTCGTCGATAATGGCGCACTGCTCAGTTTGGAAGGGCTGCACCGCCTAAGCCGAATAAGGGGAGTGCTATCCATCTTCGGCAACAGTGCCCTGACGGATCTGATTGGGCTGCGAGAACTCAGGACTATTGAAGGCCATTTATTCATCCAATTTAACGAGAAATTGCAGAGTATAGCGGGCTTGGCAACGCTCGAAAGAGTAGGCGGTCGGCTGGCGATTCGGGCCAATAGAAACCTGCCGAGTAGCGCGGCTCAGGCCCTGGCGGAGCGTTTGAGCGCCGGTGGGTTTACGGGCGAGATCCAGATTGAAGCCAACCAACCGTAGCTGCTATACGCTGCCGGATTTTGGTTGCTGTATCCTTTCGTATTTCATACAGTTAGTTGCCTTAGCTCAGAGAAGTCGAGTCAGACAAATATGCCAACCATGCTACAATTCATGGCAGGTCGAAAGGACTACAGGCGGCGGATCGCGCTTAGGGTGCTTATCCTGTTTTCAGCTCTCGGAGCGTTGAGTGCCCAGTCACCAGTTGGTGCCCAAATGGAAGTCGTCCAACTAGGGGGAGAAGGCGGATTATCTTGGGAGAGTGGTGGTGGGGAGGTTCCGGCCCTAGTAATTCTCGACGCGGCGACAGTCGATCAGTCCAATGCGCCCGGCGGCGTCATCGACTTTGCTCCCTTTGAGCGGGAGTATTGGATCTTTCCGCAGCAGGCCGATACGACGGACAACATATTGATCGGCGTCAACTCCAAGGAGCGCGGTG
>JAJEEZ010000380.1:0-3355 GCA_022820705.1 Candidatus Latescibacterota bacterium
GTCGAGATCTGTGACTGGATCGAATTCGGCTTGGCCGAAGTTCCTTTGAAAAATGCCGTAGTCTAAAAGGTTCACCTTGCCATTATAGTCAAAGTCGCCGAGGAGCAACATGTTCCTGACTTCGGCAGACTCGATAGGAGCGCTCTCGTTGCCAGTTTCATCGACGACCGAGACCATGTAGAAGTACCGCCTACTCCCTTGGCTCTCGTTGATCGAGGCATCAACCAAGGACGTCACGCCGGCACCGACGGTGCCGACTATTGCCAAGCTGCCGGAGCCATCGGCAAGACGACGCCATATATTGTATTGTTCCACCTCGTTGACTTCTTTAAAGGTGCCACCCGTTGTAAAGTCGCTACTCGTCGGGACCTGGCGCACAGCATCGTCAACGGACAGACTCCAAGAGACCGTGATGCTCCTTCCACCTTCGTTGAACTCAGCCTGTACTCCGCCAACCGGACTAGGTGCAAGGTCGTCAGTATCCGCTGCCGACTCAGAAACCGTCACCTGTGCTGCCGCCGAACTCGCGCCCAGAAAAACGCCGAGTCCCAACAAGGCCAAACTCGCGATAGCTCCCTTTATGCCTTTCGACATATCTGATCTCCTCCTCTGAATGCTCAATGGGTCAAATTTTGATGTAGCCCCAGCATAGGCCATGAATAAGTGTTCAACTTATCAATAATACCAACAGTTCGCTGTAAACTCAAGGAATTAACGCACTAATTGACTTTCTTGACCCGGTTAATGGGCCGCCATATCTTGCTCAATGGCGCTGTTAATATAGAGAAAAAGCCCCCTGCTAGCAATGCCACGCATCCCCGAAGACATCCTCCAACGCATCCGCGACGCCACCGACATCGTCGACTTGGTCTCAGAACATGTCCAGCTCGTCAAAAAGGGCCGCAACTACTCCGGCCTCTGCCCTTTTCACGACGAAAAAACTCCCTCTTTTAGCGTCGATCCCGACCGCCAATTCTACCACTGCTTCGGCTGTGGCGTCGGGGGCAATGTATTCAAATTTGTCCAAGAGATCGACCGCGTCACTTTCGTCGAAGCGGTCAAATTCCTCGCCGAGCGCACCGGCATCGCCCTGCCCGAGCGTTCGGGGCCATCGCGCGAGGAAGCCGAAGCCGCCGACGAACTCTACCGAGCCAACGACCTAGCGCGAAAGTATTTTCACCATCTGCTGCTTAACGACAAGGTCGGCACGAACGCCCGCGAGTATCTAAAGACGCGCCGCCTCACGGGATAAACCATCGAGCGCTTCGGCTTGGGCTACGCGCCGTCGGAGTGGGACGCCCTGCTCAAAGTAGCTGGTCGCCGAGGCTTGAGTCCCCAGGTCTTGGAGCGAGCTGGGTTGGCTCTGCCGCGCTCCACAGGCAGCGGACACTACGATCGCTTTCGCGACCGAGTCGCTTTTCCCATTGCCAATCTCTCCGATCGGACCATTGCCTTCGGCGCGCGTGCGCTCCAGCCCGACCAAGAGCCTAAATACCTGAATTCACCCGAAACGCCCATCTATCACAAGGGAAGAGTACTCTACGGCCTAGCCGACACCCGTGACGCCATTCGTCGCCAAGATGCCGCACTAGTCGTCGAAGGCTATATGGACCTCATCAGCCTAGCGCAGGCCGGCATCCAGCACGTAGTTGCCACCTCCGGCACGGCCCTGACCGAAGACCACTGCCGCCTGTTGGCTCGTTATGCCCACCAAGTAGTGCTGCTATTCGATGGCGACGCGGCCGGTTCCACGGCCGCCATGCGAGCCTGCGAAGCTCTCCTAGGTACTGGCCTAGACGCCCGCGTTGTTTCGCTGCCCTCCGAGCACGATCCCGATACCTTCGTCCAAGAGCACGGCTCGGATGTGTTGCTCAAACGAGCTGAAAATGCCCAGTCGGTTCTCGATTTCTACCTCAAACAACTCGCCCAGCAGCACGATCTCTCCAGCGTCGAAGGCAAAGCGCGCGCCGTCGAAAGGCTCAAACCGCTCTTGGCCAAACCCCGCGATGCGGTCCGCCGCGACCTGCTGCTGCGCGAAGTCGCCGAGCGCCTCTCGGTTGACGAGCAATCCTTGCGCCACGACCTGCAAGCCTCCATGCGCCGTCCCCAACAACCGCGCAAGGCAGCTACCGAGCCATCTCCTACAACCACGCCCAATCCGCCGCGCCACGAACTCGAATTTGTGGGACTGTTGTTCAACTTCCCTCAGCTCATACCCGAAACTGTCCGCGAATTCGCCCCTGACTCGCTAACCGACGCCCGCACTCAGACTCTGTGTCGCACACTCTTCGATCACCATGCCCACGGTAAGGCCATCGATCTCGGCATGATCATCAGCGAGCTAGAGGACGACGCACTCGCACGCCTAGTCGCCCAATGCGCGGCCCAAGGTTTCGACGAGGAACAAGTCGAGCGGCAATGGCGCGACTATTTGCTTTACTTTCAGAAAAATGCGCTGCAAAAGCGCATCGCCAACGCGCGTCAGGCTCTCGCCACGGCATCCGACGACGGCGAAATTGCCCGCATCAGCGCCGAACTCGTCGCGCTCAACCAAGAGCGCCAAGCGGTCGCGGCCCAACAAAGCTCTTGACCTGCTCAAGAAAAATCCTAGGTTTTTAACAACTTTACGGGGCCTATAGCTCAGTTGGTTAGAGCAGCGGACTCATAATCCGTCGGTCGTAGGTTCGAGTCCTACTGGGCCCACCATTACTTTTCTCACATGCGCGGTTACGAGGATTGGGCAGCCAATTTTTGTAGCCGTTTTTTCTTATGCAGAGCGTTATAGCCATCCTGCTATGGGTCACAGCCGTCTGGGGGCAAACGGACGCCGACGTCGATCGCGCAGATTCGCATTTTATGGCGACGGTGCTGGCGCGTCTCGCCCAGCGGGCCGATCCCATTGCCAACATCTATCTGAACAAAGCTCGCGTCGAGGGCCTCAGTTCCCTGCTGGGGCAACCGATGAGCGCGGTCAAGCGACTGAACATGCGCCTGCGGATTGCCCAAGAGCGGGTGCGAGCCGGGGATTTGCGCGCGGGCATCGAAGAGATGCAAAGCGTGCTGGCAGCCGTAGAGGAAGGGCAGGTTCCGGCGACCGAGGGTTTTGTTTACATGCTGCACGACCAGCTCGCCATCGCCTATCTGCGCCTCGGAGAGCAGGAGAACTGTCTGCGCAACCACACCACGGATTCCTGCTTGCTGCCGATCCGCGGCGACGGCGTTCACACCTTGCAGGAAGGCTCCCGCCGCGCCATCGAGCACTACACCATAAACTTGAACAAACGTCCAAGCGATTTGGGAACGCGCTGGCTGTTGAACTTGGCGTACATGACCTTGGGCGAATACCCGGAAGGGG
>JAJEEZ010000422.1:0-18329 GCA_022820705.1 Candidatus Latescibacterota bacterium
CCCTTGTGGGCGCCCTTTCTACGGGGCGTGGGCACCCACAAGGGTTGCCCCAACAAGGCGTAACATCGGTAGCTTTCACATAACCCAAGGAGAGATACCATGATGCAACGTCTCGCCACAATCGCGCTGGCCTTGGTGGCCAGCACGGCCTTCGCCCAAGAGCCAACGGGCGATCCGTCGATTATACCTCCGGGTGCCAAGCTCGAAGTGCTCTTCGACGGCGCGTTCTTTTCCGAGGGGCCGGCCGTGGCCTTCGATGGCTCGGTTTACTTCAGCGACATTACCTTTTCCATGGAATCGGGGATGCAGGCCGGGCACATCTGGCGCTACGATCCCAAGACCGGCCAGACCGCGATCTTCCGCTCGCCCAGCGGCATGTCCAATGGCCTCAAGTTCGACGCGATGGGCCGGCTGATCGCCGCGGAGGGCGCTGATTTTGGGGGGCAGCGCGTGACGCGCACTGACCTTACAACCGGCAAGACCGAGATCATCGCCGGACTGTACGAGGGCCGCCCCTTTAACGCCCCCAACGACATTTCCATCGACGAAAAGGGCCGCATCTACTTCAGCGACCCGCGCTACCTCGGGCACGAGCCGATCGACCAGCCGGTGATGGCAGTCTATCGCATTGATCCGGACGGCACCATCGAACGGATCATCACCGACGCGGGCAAGCCCAACGGCGTCTGCGTGTCCCCGGACCAGCAGTCGCTCTACGTGGTGAGCAACGACAACGGCAATACGGGGATATTCCAATTGCTAGACATGCCCGCACACAAGGGCCGGATGGCGCTGTTGGCGTACGACCTGCATCCCGACGGCACGGCCACCTTCCGCGAAGAGCTTGTCGATTACTATCCCGAAGACGGGCCGGACGGCCTAGTCGTCGATGCTGAGGGGAATCTGTACGTGGCGGTGCGGGATGTGACGCGCCCGGGCATTGTGGTGTATGCGCCCAGTGGTGAGGAATTGGGCTATATCCCCACGCCCGTGGTCCCGACCAATGTGGCGTTTGGCCGCGGCGAGGACAGCAAGACGCTCTACGTCACCTACGGAGGGGGCGCGCCGCCCGAAAACCCCGGCATCTTGGCCAAGATAACAGTCGGCAAGGACGGCTACCACCTGCCGGCTCCGTGATGCGATGACCGCCTTAGACTGGGCCGTTGTGCTAGTGCTCAACGGCGGCATCGTCGCCTATAGCCTGATTGCCTTCCGCAACAAGGGCGAGAGTTTCGACTGGTACCTCGCGGCCAAGTCCATGCCTTGGTGGGTGATCGGGCTGTCGGCGTTTGGCACGGCCGTCGATAGCGGCGATTACGTCGGCATTGTCGGCGGGTCCTACAACCTCGGGCTGTCGCAGTTGGCGCAGTGGTGGCTGGGCATTGCCGTGGGCTGGACCGTGCTCAGCTTCTTCGTCATCGTGCCGATGTACCGCTCGGGGGTTTTTACCAACGCCGAGTGGCTGGAGTTCCGCTTTGGGCCGTCCGTGCGGCTGCTGGCGGTCTTGATCAATGTTCAGTCGCGGACCAATGTGCTGGGCAACATCTTCTTTTCCATGTACTTGGTGTTGCACATCGTCGCCGACATTGAGGCGACGACGTGTTGGTTTGTGGTGGTGGGCGTGGCCATCAGCTCGGTGCTCTACATCGTGCGCGGCGGGCTGCGGGCTGGCGTTCTGACCGACGCCCTGCAAAGCACGACGATGATCGTGGCTTCGTTCGTCCTGTGGGGATTTGCGTATTCGGGACTAGGCGGTTGGGAGGGGGTGGCGACGCGGCTGGAGGCGGCCGAAGAGGGGCTGGCAGACGCGCTGCTGAAGGTAGGAGGCTATTCGCCTGATGGCGTGCCCGCAATGGTGGTGATATTCGGTTTCTTGGTAGTGTTGACTACATACGCGATCATCAATCAGTACGAGGCCATCCGCTTCTTGGGTGCGCGCTCGGAGTGGGACTTCAAAATGGCCGCGCTGGTGGCCAGTATCGCCACGGCGATTTGTCTGTTCTTCAACGTCAGCTTGGGGCCGATGGCGCGGGCGCAATTTCCCGGTTTGGAGATCGTTGACCGGGCCTATCCGCTGATGATTGAGGCGTACCTGCCGGCGGGATTGGTCGGCTTGGTGGTCGCTGGCTTGGTGGCGGCTGGGTATTCTACCTTTGATTCGATCGGCATTGGCATTTCCTCGCTTTTTGTGCGCGACGTGTACGCGCGCTTCATCGTCAAAAACGGCACGGACGCGCACTACACCAAGGTGGGCCGGATCTCGGTGCCGATCATTCTGGCGCTGGGCTTTGTGTACGTGCCTTTTTTGGGCGAGAAGGGCATGCTACTGTTCTACCTGCGGCTGGCCGGGGCCATTGCTGTGCCCCTGATGACGGTGATGTTGGTGGGCGTTTTCACGCGGGTGCATCGCCAAACGGGGATCGTCGGTTTGCTGGTGGGCTTAGGCTATGGGATGTCGGCGATCTTGGCCGATTTCAATGAGTGGCCGCTGCCGGTGTGGTATCAGAATACTTGGTGGACCTATCTGTGGAACTTGGTGCTGCCCGCGCTGAGTATGCTCGTCGCTTCAAAGGTGATCGACTGGCGGCGCGGTCCGGTGCGCGACGAAGAATTGCGCGGGCTGATTTACGTTCGCCACGAAGATCCGGCTGTACTGCGTCCACTCATGGGCCAGCGGCTCGCGGCGCTGGAAGGCACTTGGTTGCAGAAGACCCTGACGGAAGCACCCATCCGACCGGAGTATCCTTTTGCCGTGGGAACTGACGGGCCGCGCTGGTATTTGCGGCCGGGGGTGTGGATTGGGCTTTATTTGGCGGTGGCGAGTATCTTGCTTTTTGTGGTGTTGTGGTAGATAAGGGTCTTCTACTGACTGCAAAAGGGTTGGGTTATGAGCGAACAGAATTATGAATCTGGCATTCCACACTGGCGAGTTCCGTCGTAAGTTCGAGTTTGGTCTCGCGTAGTTAAGGAATCAATCAAACAAGTAGAGATTGTAAAATGAAAGAGATATACAGTTGGGTGCCGTGGTTTCGAGAGTTGGGAAGAAAAATTGAGGAGGGAGGCGAAGCATATCTGATTGAAAAAGCGCGTCAGGTGGAATGGACTGGAGATATTCCTCTGCTTGAATATGGCGATGAGGGTATTGATCCCTTTTCGTTTTTTTATTTTTTAGCTTCAAAAAATACCAGTAATCAGCTAGAGCCAGTGTACGATAGTGTTAGCCATGTATTTGAAATTGAAAGCCTGCTTCCAGATATGGGTATAGGTGACTACTATATTTTTCCTACTCCCAATCCCCTTTATAAAGGTTTTTACAATAGAAGAAATTTTGAGTCCGATTTGCTTTGGCGTTTGTTTAGGCAGGCGGTAAAGAACGACCCAGAGATAGATCCAGATGATTTTGAGAAGGCCCTCGAAATAAATGGATTTGGAGTTGCGAGATTGACTCAAACCCTATTCTTAATAAATCCCGAATACTTTATGACCGCAGATAAGAAGACTTTTCATTTGTCAGAAGCCTTGGGTTTGCCAACGTGGCCAAAAATGAAGAAAGAGATAGAAGATGGTGGCTATGAGAAGTATCAATCTTTTCTCAAAGAGATCAAGGAAGTATTTCCAGAGTGTCAGCCCTATGAAATCAATTTGTTCTTATGGATGCAAGGAAGTGGACGCATAAAAGTGAGCAACAATTTTTTTCATATAAGCACTAATGTATTTGATGACGGAAAAGATTATTGGGATTCCAGCGAAGATGAAAATCTTAATTTCAAAGAAAACAACTATGTCTATACTGGTGGTGGTGATTTTCCTGATCTAATCAAACCTGCCCTAGGTGACGTCATTCTGGTCAGGAGGGGAATAAAAAAAGGCAAAGCGACAGGCAAAGCGATTGGTGTTGTTTATCAAAATGAATATGCCGATAAAGGCGGATGGGAAGAAGAAAGCATAATTCACGTCTTATGGATAAATAAATCGGAACATCCTTTGTCCCATAATACGGAACAATATGCTTTTAGAAAGCTCGATCCAAGCCGACATGATACATATTTGGCCTTTGAAGAAACAGGGGTCTATAAACCTTCGTTTGACTTGATTAAAAGTTTGACAGGGAATTCCGTTAAAAATGGCTCTCAAACTAAACCGGACAACGAGAAAAAGGAAGTGAACGTCATAAAATGTTCCTTGAACCAAATCCTTTATGGCCCACCGGGTACGGGTAAAACATGGAATACGGTCAATTATGCCGTGGCGATTATCGACGGCAAGTCTTTGGATGAGATTGAAGGGGAAGGCCGTGAAAAGGTAAAGCAGCGATTTGATCGATTGAAAGAGGATGGTCAGATTGAAATGGTGACATTTCACCAGAACTTTACCTACGAAGATTTTATTGAGGGTATCAGACCTGTTCTGGCTGGCGATGGAAGCAAAAGTGTTGAATATGAACAACACAAAGGTGTTTTCAGGGAAATAGCTGATCAGGCTCACGAAGATAGAGATCAGAATTACGTCCTGATTATCGACGAAATTAATCGCGGCAATATCGCCAAGATTTTCGGCGAGTTGATCACGCTGATTGAACCATCCAAGCGGCTTGGAAGGAATGACGAAGCAACTGTTACCCTGCCTTATTCCAAAGAGGAATTTGGCGTACCGGACAACCTCTACATCATCGGCACGATGAATACTGCTGATCGCTCCATTGCGCTGTTGGATACCGCGTTGCGGCGGCGGTTTGAGTTTATTGAGATGATGCCGGATTCAGAGCATGACAAAATCAGTACGAATGTGGGAGACGTGAACTGCCAAGAATTACTTGCTGTAATGAACGAGCGTATCCATTTCTTGCTTGATCGAGAGCACCAGATCGGACACACATATTTCATGGATATTGATGACTTGGAATCTCTCGAAGCAGCCTTCAAGAACAAGATCATCCCCCTATTGCAGGAATACTTCTACGATCACTGGGAAAAAATCGACTTGGTGTTGAATGGCAACGGGTTCATTAGCAAAATTCCCTTTGAGAATGATCTGTTCAAAAACACGGACCTAATCGATGAACAGAGACAAATCTATGAATTGCTGCCTTATGATAATGGCAAATGGAAGGCCCCCGAAAGTTATCAAGCGATCTACGAAAGAAGACAAAGCGGAACCGATGAAGCTGAATAGGATACCTGACAATGCCCGTCGTCAAAGAACATGAAGAACTGGAGGGGCTTAAAGAGGACGAGCAGACAGATCTAGAGAAGTTTGCCCTTGCTAATCAAACGGATGGACAGGGCAACTACCGCCCTGTCTTGTCGTTAAAAGACAACCGTCTATACGCTCAAAACTACGTCGGTATTGTTGAAACGCTCAAGGGAACCGTGCTCGAAATTTTGCCGAAAGTAGATTTTGCCAAAGACACGGGAGAGACCAAACAGATTTTCTTTAAGATGCTTCGATCATGGCGCGGGCTCAAATCGTTGGCACAATTCAACGAGAGTCACATCGACGCTGTGCGGAGTTTCAATATGCTGGAGGTGTTTGTTCACCTATTTCTGAACAACCTCGTTTTGCTTACACAGCGTGGCCTCGCACGTCACTATCAACCGGAGGAAGACAATCTGCCTTGCCTGCGTGGACGAATCCTGTTTCCACAGCATATTCGTGAAAATTCGGCCAACCGTGCGCGTTTTTACGTCGGCTATGACGAGTTCAGCGCCAACCGCCCGGCCAATCGCTTGATTCACAGCACCATCCACAAATTGATCGGTTTCGTGCGGCAGCCGAGAAACCAGCAGTTGCTCCATCAGTTGCGTATCTTCTTTTCCGATATTCCGCAATCGGCGAACCTCGAAAGCGACTGGAACCAGCATCGGCATCGGATGGATCGCTCGACTCAGCATTACGGGGCGGTGATGCAATGGGTCGGGCTGTTTCTGTTCGATCACGGTCTGACCACGTTTGCCGGCAAACATGTCAACCAAGCGCTGTTGTTCCCGATGTGGGAAGTGTTTGAGGACTTTGTTGCGGCGTGTTTTCGGCGACATCAACAGCAATTTTGCGTGAGCGAGCAGGGGCCGCAAGAACCATTGGCCAGCATTGACGACAAAGATGTCTTTTATATGAAACCGGATATTTGTCTGATGTCTGGCGACAAGACAAAAATCATTCTGGATACGAAATGGAAGCGGATTAACGAAGACGGCGACGACCTAAAACACGGCATCAGTCAGGCTGATATGTACCAGTTGTTCGCTTATGGAAAAAAGTATGGCTGCAAGCAGGTCGCGCTTGTCTATCCGAAAACGGAGCAGTTTCAGAAAGAGTTGCTATACAAGTTTGATGAGGAATTGTCTTTGTCTTGTTTTCCATTTGACGTGAACAATCCAGAAAACAGCGTGGAAACAATACTGAACGATCTACGCGACTAACGGTTGCTGCTTGCAACCACCTACTGTCCAACTGTGCCCGATTGCCAGCCGCAACCCCGGCAGTCTTTACCCCACTCCCTTCGCTTTCTAATTTACTCTATACGCTTGTTCACTTTCCACAGGTTAGGTACGCAATGAGCGGGCTTGAGGTGCGCGTCCAGCGGTCTCGAACCGGTCACCTGCAAGAGGAGCTAACCGATGGTCGAAACCGGAGAACTGACCCCTGTCGAGCGCCGCGCCGTAGCCGCCTCTCCCTTCGACGCCCTCTATCCGCCGACCGAAAAGATCAAAACCATTGTGGTGGAGAACTTCCCGGGGCTGGGTGAGCTGGCGGCGATGCGCTTCATCGAATGGGTGCAGGAGCATCCCGAGGGCGTGATTTCGCTGCCGACGGGTAAAACTCCGCAGTACTTCATCCGCTGGGTCGAGCGGCTGGTGCGTCATTGGGACGAAGCCGAAGTCCAGCGCATGCTCGCAGAAGCCGGCGTTGATCCGGCGCGCAAACCAGACCTGCGCGGCTTGCAATTCGTGCAGATCGACGAGTTCTATCCAATAGATCCTCAGCAGGAAAACAGCTTCTACAGCTATGTAAACCGCTTCTACATCGACGGCTTTGGGCTCGACCCGGCCAAAGCACTGCTGATCAATTGCGCGGAGATCGGCTTGCGGCCCGGCCAGACCCTCGCCGAGGTGTGGCCCGACGGCGCGGTTGACTTGTCGCTGCGCCATCGGCCCGCGCGCACCCTGTTGGAGCAAGTGCAGCAAGACGCGCTGCAAAGGATCGACCAGTGGTGCTTGGAATACGAGGAGCAAATTCGCGCCCTTGGCGGCATTGGCTTCTTTTTGGGCGGCATCGGCCCGGACGGTCACATTGGCTTCAACGTGCGCGGCGCAGACCACTTCTCGACGACGCGGCTGACCGAGGTCAACTACGAGACGCAAGCTGCGGCTGCAGCCGATCTAGGCGGCATGGAGGTGGCGCGCAAGCGGTTGGTCATTACCATCGGCCTCGGCACCATCGCCGCCCGTCCCGATGCCTGCGCCGTGATTATTGCCGCGGGCGAGGCCAAGGCGGGGATTGTCGCGGCTGCCATAGAGGAAGCGGCCGATGTGCGCTATCCGGCCTCGGTCCTGCACCGCCTGCCACGCGCGCGGTTTTACATCACGCGCGGTGCGGCCAAGTTGCTGCGGGTGCGGCAGCGGGTGCTTTTGCAGCAGCAGGAGGCCGTTGACGACGAAGCGGTGGAAAAGATCGCGGTTGAACTCGCCTGCAAACTGGACAAGAAGGTCGTCGATTTGACCGAGGCGGAACTGGCGCAGGACGAGTTGGGTGCGGTGCTTTTGCAGCGGCGCGCCGAACCGGTCGAGTCCCTGACGCGCATGGTGCGCGACCGCTTGATTGGCAAGATTGAGCGGGGCTGCCAGACCCTTTCCAGCACGCGCTTCCTCCACACCGAGCCGCACCACGACGACTTGATGCTCGGCTATCTGCCCTATATCGTCCGCCATGTGCGCGACGCTACGAATGTGCATTACTTCGTCTGCTTCACCGGTGGCTTCACCGCGGTGACTAACCGCTTTATCGAGGATCACATCGAGCGGTTGCGGCGCTTCTTGCCTAGGTGCGCCGAACTGCTGGCCGAAGGCTACTTTGCGCCGAGCTATGAGCACGGCCGCAACCGCGATGTTTGGCTGTATCTCGACGGTGTGGCAGCCGACGACCCAGGGATGTGCGACGAAGGTATGGCGCGGCGCTTTTTGCGGAACCTCGTCGAGCTGTATGGCGTCGAGGACCGCGAGGGCATTGAGGCGCTGCTAGCCGAGCTAGACGCCTATTTTGCCAGCCGCTATCCTGGTCAGAAGGACGCACCCCAAGTCCAGACCCTCAAGGGCTTGTGTAGAGAATGGGAGGCTGAATGCACGTGGGGTTATCTCGGGTGGGACTGCACCAGCGTCAAGCACTTGCGCCTTGGGTTTTACACGGGCGACCTCTTCACCAAGGATCCGACAGTAGAAGGCGATGTACTGCCCGTGCTCGCGCTCCTCGAAGAAGTTGCCCCCGATGTGGTCAGCGTGGCGCTGGACCCGGAGGCCAGCGGCCCGGACACGCACTACAAGGTATTGCAGGCCGTCACCGAGGCCCTGCGCCGCTACGAGCGGCAGCGCAAGGACGCGCCCATCAAGGTCTGGGGTTATCGCAATGTGTGGTACCGCTTCGATCCCAGCGAGGCCAACATTTTCGTGCCGGTCTCGCTCAACATGCTCTCAGTGATGCAGAGCGCGTTTATGAGTAATTTTATCTCTCAGCGCGACGCTTCGTTCCCCAGCTATGAGCACGACGGTCCGTTCTCCGAGCTGGCGCGCCGGGTGCAGGTGGAACAGTATCAGAAAATCAAAATGTGCCTCGGCCGCGAGTGGTTTCAAGAGCACCCCAGCCCCCTGATTCGCGCTACGCGGGGTTTGGTGTTTCTTAGAGAGATGGACTTAGCCGAGCTGTACGAGCGCAGCCGAGTGCTCAAGCAGGCGACTGAGCAGTCCGGCCACAGTATTGTGGCCGCGAACTGCTAATCAAGGAGGAGAAGATGCTTAACGAAAAACTGCAACAGGCACTTAATGATCAGCTCAATTCCGAGTTTGCCTCGGCCTATACGTATTTGTCGCTAGCGGCTTATTTCGAGGACCTCGAGCTCAATGGTTTTGCCCACTGGATGAAGATCCAATACCAAGAGGAACTGATGCACGCGGAAAGGGTTTACGCCTTCATCAACGACCGCGATGGCCGCGTGCGCCTGCAGGCCATAGCTGAGCCACACAGCGAGTGGGACTCGCCGTTGGACGCCTTCAAGTTCGCCCTAGAAGGCGAGCGAGCTTTGAGCAAGCGAATCTACGCGGTAGTAAATGAGGCCCTCGCCGAGGGCGACCACGCAACTCATACCTTCATGCAGTGGTTCGTCAACGAGCAGGTGGAGGAAGAAGCCATCGTCCGCAATATCGTCAGCGACATGGAGCTGATTATCGAAAGCCGCGACGGCCTCTTTCTAATGGATCGGGATCTGGCAGGTAGGAGGCCGCAGGGCGAGGAATAAATTCAGGTGCGTTGGAGGGATTTCCAGCGGTGAGGACAGGATCGATTACCCTGAGTGTCGAAGAGTTGCTGGTTACTTAGTACGTGATTTGTACGTGGTAACCCAGCCTTCTACGATTTCCGGCAGACGCTCAACTGTTTCATAGCCGAAAAGTACTTCATCTACATAGCCCATGTGAAGCATGTCGATGATCCTGCAAAGGTATGATCTCCCCAAGTCCCACCATGTACCGTAGGCGTCCACTATCAAAAGATGCTGAACGTCAACCCCTAGACTCTCACGCGCCTCCGCAATCTCGTATCCATCAAGTAGGGTTTCATAGACTCCGTCTGCGACTCGGCTGCCGAACGTAGTTGTGTAGTAGTATTCCTTGATCTCCCATGCGGCGATCGGATTGACTGTCCCGGGGAAGCAGCCATCGAGACGGCGAGATAGGGTGCGGGCTGGCTTTGCTCCTTGCGTCAGTGTCGTGAGTCGTCTAGGATCGTAGGCGCAAGGCAGGCCTTTGATCCCATCCTCGACGAGCATATTCACGATACACGTCAAGAAGTTGTGCGCTCTCATGGAACCCTTCTGCTTGTTCATTGGTAGCGGACAGTTTGGTGAGAATTGCGATCGGAGTTGCTCGAACGTGTTGCGAGCCCGGTTGGCATCCATCAGCCGTGGTTCGACGTATGTATTCAGGACCTCAGCTCGGTGTTTGAAATAGTCTTGGAGTTGCTCCGCAAGTGCAGTAATACTGCCGCTTTGGTCGGCCAAATGCCCCCACTCCAATCCGAGAGTCTCCATAGCATGGATCATGTCGCCTGGCGAATAGACGCGAATCTTCTTTGTGGGCCTTTCGGTATAGCGCAGTGTCTCACTGATGGACCGCACGTTTGCCCAGAATACGGGATCCAAGCCGCTAAATCGAGCGTCTGCCTTCAATTCGTCTCCTTTATCTCATCAAGATTTCGTTCAAACAACGCAATCACATGCCCAAGCGAGCACTCTAGGGCAACACATATTCTGCGCAATTCGACGATGTCAATGCGACGTTCGCCGGATTCGACCTTGCTGACAAATGACTGAGGCACCCCTAAACGCGTCGCCAATTCAGTCTGGCTTACCCCGGCCTCCTTGCGAATCGCTCGGAGTAATGAACGCAAGGCTACATATTCGTGGTTTCGTTCTCCCTGCTCCCCCATCGCGTTGGCTCATCGAGTTAGTAGTAGTAATTTTCTTGATAGGGTGGTATTTACCTTGACAATATCCCAAAATAGGATATGTTTATCATCCATCCTTTTACCTTTCGGAAGACGGCAGTAGATGCAGTTGGGGCTATTCCACAAAGCAGCCGGTCAAGTGAGCCTCTCGCACCCATTCAAGACGCAACTCCTGAAGTGGGTCGGAAACAAGCAACGGTTCGCACATGAGATAATCGGGTATTTTCCGAATCAGTTCGGCACCTATTTCGAGCCATTTCTCGGCACGGGTAGCGTCCTTGCGACACTGGCTCCAAGGGATGCAGTAGCCTCCGACGCGCTTGTCCCTTTGATCGGGATATTCGAAGCACTCAAGAATGATCCTGAACGCCTGAAGCAGTGGTACAAGACGCGATGGTATAGCTGTGCCGGAAATAAAAAAGTTGAAGGCTACGAGGCCATCAAAGCGTCTTACAATAGGAATCCGAATGCAGCAGACCTTGTTTTCCTCAGCCGCGCGTGCTACGGTGGTGTCGTCCGCTTCACAACAAACGGCCACATGAGCACTCCCTGCGGTGTCCACACTCCCATCACCCCCGACTCCTTTTCGGCGAGGGTGGATCTTTGGGGACCTAGAGTTCGAAATACCCAATTCCTTAATTTAGACTTTGAAGAAGCTATGGAGCAAGCCAGACCGGGCGACCTAGTCTACTGCGATCCTCCATACCAACATACCCAAGCCATCCTCTACGGTGCTCAGACATTCACCCTTGAGCGTCTTCTAAGGGCTATCGAAAGATGCAAACATAGATCAGTCTATGTTGCTCTCTCCATCGATGGATCTAAGAAGACCGGAGCACAAGAATGTGTATTACCTATACCTGAAGGTCTCTTTGAACAGGAGGCTTTTGTCAACTGCGGACGCTCTATGCTACGACGCTTTCAGATGTCTGGCCAGACCCTTGAGTCGGAAGTCGTAGAAGATCGACTTTTGCTAACATATTCACTGGTCAATCAGTGATCAGACGATTCGGCACGTCACGGTCGCGGCAGGATGACAAATCCCACCGAATCCACCGACGCCGACACAAACAGCCCGATGCCGCCCTCCACCTGAAAGAGCGGTCGCTCGAAATTTTCGCCAGCGAGCCCCCCAAAGCCGCCCTGTTCTTCTTGGAAGTCGGGGCTGGAGCGGGCGAACTCGAACCAGTTGTGATCGACTGCGTACACCTTTATCAGCGAACGCCCGGTATAAACCACGGCGAACCACGGCCAGCGCACGATTCCGTCGCTGGCGGCAAAGGGCGGCGATTGGTTGACTAGCAAGTCCTCCGGGGTCCGGTCGTATATCTCTATGAAATCATCGTCGAGCAATTGCGCGTCCTCTTCCAAAGCGAAGAGCGCAGCTTGGTACGCTTCTCCTGCCTTTTCCAAGTGGATTTCGATCAAGCCCTCCAGATGAGTAAGCTGATTCTCTGGTGCCGTGTACACTTCGTCCCCCACCTCGGCAAATGACTTGAGAGTCCGCATGATCTCTTGGGTGTCTTCGTCTAATAAAACCATCTGGCGCACCCGCACTCGCTCAGGCGTGGTGGTGCGAGCGCGCACCTTCTTGCCCCCGACATCCACTTCTAGCCGGTACTCGGTCGTGGTTTGCACGAGAGGGGCCTCTGGTGGTGGCAAATAGCGACCAGGTGCTGGATCAGGTGCATACTCAAAGATCTGATCCCCTTGGAAGACGCGCACTTGGGCATCGGGCACCCCCGCCGCATCCCGACTATAGGTTTGGCCGGGAGGCAGGATGCGCCGCACGAACAATTCGGGTAGGGGCTGATCGACTATCAGCACCCCGTCCACCACCAACTCGCTGCCTTCCTCTACCGAGCCGAAGAGCTCACCCGGCTGGCGCTCGGCAGCGCAGGCCGTCAGGAACAGGGCGATAAAAACGTAGCGCACGATTTCCTCCTCAAAACGAAAAATTGAAACCCAACGTCGGCACGATGGGCAATTGCTTGATCACTTGCGGCTCGGTCTCGGGATTGTTCGTGTTGAACTCCACGAACCACTCGTTGCGCCGACTGTAGATATTGAAAATTTGCAAGTAGAACTCGGCATCGAGGCCCCACAGCCCGAACTCGCGGCTGGCACTGGCATCGAGGCGGTGATAGGGCAGCAGACGGGCGCTGTTGCGGTTGGCTGGTAGCACGTAGTCTTGCAGCGATCCAGTGGTCGGCTCGCGCAGCGAATAGCGGGCCGAGGCCGGGGTAAAGGTCTGTCCAGTGGCGTACACGAGATTTGAACCTAAGCGCCATTTTCCCAAGTTGTACGAGAGCACGAAAGACAGATCGTGGCGGCGGTCGTACTTGGGGGGAAAGGCGCGTCCACGGTTTAGTTCGGGGAAGGTGCGCCGCGTCCAGCCCAACGTATAGCCTATCCAGCCGGTGAGTGCCCCAGTGCGCCGCTGCAAAAAGACTTCGACTCCGCTGGCCCAGCCGCGTCCCCCACTTTTGAATATGTCATCTGAGCGCGTGCCTTCGCTATCGACGGGCACCGCGTTGTCCAGCACCACCAGATTGGCCAAGTCGGTGTAGTAGGTCTCCACGGAGAGCTGGTAGCGCCGCGAGGGGTTCCACTCGGTTCCTACGACTCCTTGATACGAGCGGCCCGGCTCGACGCTGCTGTCCAGCGGTACCCAAAAATCGCCGCCGCTGAAGACTTCGGTGGTGATCAATTGCAAGTACTGGCGGTACATCCCTGCGGCGGCTTTGATGCGGATTTTGTCGTTGAGGGCGCGGCTCAGGGACAGCCTCGGCGCGAAGTGCATGCGATCGCCGACGCTGAAATAAGTGCCTCGTCCCCCGAGCCGCAGCCGCGTAGTGGGCCCGGCTTGCCACTCGTCTTGGACGTAGGCCGAGGCCAACACCGACCTCTGGTACAAGGACTCTTCCTCCTGATTGAAGGACTGGGAATAGTCGAACTCGAATAGAGTGGCCAGAAAGCCGAGGGTGAGAGTGTGGTCGCGGTTGGCGAAGTAATCCACGTCGCCCTTGAGCGACCAGTCGCGGATGCTGTTGGCAATGCTGAAAGGCGTGTCGAAGAAACTGAACAAGAGGATGCTTTCATACGACGAGCCGGCGGCCATGAAGTGCCCAAACAGAGTTGGTGAGAACACCCGCGTCCAGCGCGCGGTCACGGCGCGGTTGCCCCAGCGCAAATCGGCGAAGGATTCATCCTCTTCTTCTGCATCCACCCGCAGATCGTCTTGGCCCCAGTACGTGCTCATGGTAAAGGTGTCGTCGCCCCACCGCTGGTTGACTTTGCCGTTGAAGTCGTAGAAGTAATAGTTCAAGGGGATGTCCACCCCGCGCGAGCGAATGGCGCTGAGTATGGGTTCCAAGTACGTGCGGCGGCCGGCCATCATCCACGAGCCTTGGCCCACTGGCCCTTCGGCCAGCAAGCGGCTCGCGATCAGGCTGATGCCGCCCCGGCCGCTGAATCGCTGTCGGTTGCCCTCGCGGTTGCTCACGTCGAGTACCGCCCCGAGCGTGCGGCCGTACGCGGCCGGGTAGGCCCCTTTGTATAGCTGGACGTCCTTGATGGCGTCGGGGTTGAAAGTCGAGAAGAAGCCGAAGAGGTGCGAGGGGTTGTACAGGGGGATGTGGTCGAGGAGGATGGCCGTCTGATCGGGGCCGCCGCCGCGCACGTACAGGCCGCTGCTAATGTCCGACGCCGACTGGATGCCCGGCAGCAGTTGCAAGCTACGGAGGAGATCGGCCTCGCCAATGGCTGGCATTTGCTGCAACGGCTCGACCTGCAGGGCGATAAAACTGCTCTGGGTGGCCTGCTCCAGTTCTTCGCTGCGCTCGGCCTGGATCACAATCTCCTCTAGGTCCACCGACTCGACCTGCAAGGCCACATCCAAGCGCACATCTTGGTCACTGAACGCTAGGGTATCGCGCCAGCTTTTGTAGCCTATATACGAAATCACCACCTCGTACGTCCCCGCTGGGACCTCTTTGACGGCATAGTAGCCGCTGCTATTGCTCGCCGCGCCCAACTGTACCTGAGTCAGGACAATGGAGGCCAGAGGCAAGGATTCGCCGTTGTCGGCGTCGGTGACAAATCCGCTCAGGGTAACTCCCGGGGTTTGGGCCGCCAAGGGCATGGCCACCAACAGAGTTATCATACAATACCTAATAATTGCCATTCTCTCTCCGTTTAAAATGCTGATACGACACGTACCACTTTCTTTTAACCCCCTAAACCCGTCCTGCCGCTACCCCCTCTGTTTAAAACGATAGTGCGACACCCACCACTCCTGCCCGCCGTTGTAGCCCCACAATTCGGCGCAGGCCATAAAGAAAATACGCCAGCGCTGTAACCATCGCCGCTTTGCGGCTGCTCCGTATTGGCGTTCCAAAATGGCGAGGGCCTCCGAGCGCCGGGCGTCGAGATTGGTCAGCCAATGCTCGGCCGTGCGGGCGTAATGCCGGCCATCGACCCGCCATTGCGCCTCTAGGACTAGGTCGTCTTGGAAGTAGTGCAGCAGATCGTCGGAGGGCATGATGCCGCCGGTAAAAAAGTAACGTCCCATCCAGTTATTTTCACCTTCGGCGGCAAAGGTGTATGCGTAGAGACGATGGACGAAGATGTGGATGAATAGCGAGCCAGCCGGTTTGAGCCAGCCGGCGATGCGCCGCATTAACTCGCGGTAATTGCGCATGTGCTCGAACATCTCCACCGATACCACCCGATCGTAGCGTCCCGGTGCCGCGAACTGGTTCATGTCTGCGGTGATCACTGCGACGTTATCTAGTCCCAGAGCCTTGCAGCGTTCTTCGATGAAGTCGCGCTGTAGTGCCGAATTGGACACTGCGGTGATGCGGCTGCCGGGATAATGCTGCGCCATCCACAGGGTCAGCGAGCCCCAGCCGCAACCCAATTCCAGCACGTCTTGGCCGTCTTGCAAGTCGGCGCGCTGACAGGTCAGTTTCAGCATGGCCGCTTCGGCTTGGTCCAGACTGGCCGTCTGCGTAGGGAAATAACAGCCGCTGTACTTGAGATGACGGCCTAAGACCAGTTGGAAAAACTCGGGCGGCAGTTCGTAGTGTTGCTCGTTGGCGCTCTGCGTATGCAGGGCGATGGGTGCCTGATCCATCGAGGCGATGAAGCGGCATTTGGCCGCTTGCTCGGCCTCGCAGTCGGTGCCTCGCTCTTGCCGCAGACGCCCGCGATTGAGGCGGCGGATGCCCCAGCGGATAAGGGCGTCGGGCAACAGGCCCCGCTCGGCCCAATCAATCGCGTTCAACATTTTCTCTGCGGGGAAACCACGGAATAAAGGGACTAGTAGTGCGCTGGTAGCGGCGGTAGCTCTCGCCTCGGCTGACCAGTGCCCGCTTCTCAGTGTAGGGAATGCCGGTCACGCGGTAGAGCAGAAACAACATCAGCACCGGCCCGATCCAAGCCAACCACCCGATCTCCGACCCGACCGCCATGACCACGTAGGCCCACCAGTGGATCCATTCAAAGAAATAGTTGGGATGGCGCGAATAGCGCCACAAGCCGCGGTCGCAGGTGCGCCCGTGGTTAGCGGCTTGACTGCGGAAGGCTGCTAATTGGCGGTCGGCTATCCATTCGCCGACTACGGCCACCGTCCACACCAGCAGACCGGCGACGTCCCAAGCGGTCCAGCCTGCGTGAGCTTTGACTGCCACGGCGACAAAAGGCAGACCGAATAAAACCACCAGCAGGGCCTGCGCTTGGAATAAATAGAAAAAGCGCCGCTGGGCCTTGGCACCCCATTGGGCACGCAGCATCTGGTAGCGACCGTCTTCTTCTTTGGCTCGTACTATACGGTTGATTAGCAAATAAGCGGTCAGGCGGAAGGACCACGCCGCGCCCATCAGACCGAGTAACAGCCGCCGCGACTCCCAACCGTCGCCACTATAGGCTGCGGCCACGGCCACCAACCCAATGCCACCTGCCCAGCCCACGTCAACGACGCCCGCATCGCCCCGTCGCCGCTGCAGCCAATACAGCGCGGCCATACCCGCCATAGCCACCGGCAAACTATAGGCTAACAAGTTCAACATGGTGTCGTAGCTTTCGGTAGTTTCTGAGGGACTCGTTGCCCTTACTCACCTCTGCGCCATCTGCGTCCATCTGCGGATACCCTGTCATTCGCCGCGTCCTTAAACCTGACCGTGGCCAATCTCGGGCAACTGCGCCGAGCGCCGGTTGGCCGGACGGGCCAAGAGCATTTGCACATCGGATATGTAGCGCTCTGCAAATCCGCCGATGCAATACGAAAAATAGAAGTCCCACATGCGAATGAATTCCTCGGTAAACCCTAGCTGACGCACTTGTTTCTCTGCGTCCCAAAAACGCGCCCGCCAAGCCTGCAAGGTGCGGGCGTAGTGCGGACCAATGTCCTCCAAGTGCACCAAGCGCATATCCGTGGCCGCCGCCAGCGAGCGGCTGATGGTCGCCACCGACGGGATGCAACTGCCCGGAAAGATATATGCCTTGATGAAATCAACCGAGCGGCGCGCCCGCTCGTAGGCCCAATCGCCGATGACGATGGCCTGCAATAGCATCAGTCCCTCGGGTTTGAGCAGGCGGGCGCAACAGCCGAAATAAGTGTCGAAGTAGTGGTGTCCCACGGCTTCGATCATCTCTATGGAGACCAGTTTGTCGTACTGTCCCTGCAAATCGCGGTAATCGGCCAACACCACCTCCACCCGGCTATCTAAGCCGGCCGCGCGCACTCGTTGACGCGCCAATTCGCACTGTTGCTGCGAAATGGTCGCCGTGGTCACTCGGCAGCCGTACTCGCGGGCCGCGTGCAGGGCAAAACCGCCCCATCCGGTGCCGATTTCCAACAGATGATCCTCGGGCACTAGGGCGAGCTTTTTGCAGATGCGGTCCACCTTGTAGCGCGAGGCTTCTTCCAGCGAACTGTCCGGGCGCGGAAACACGGCGCTCGAATACATCATGTTGTCGTCGAGGAAGAGGCGGAAAAAGTCGTTGCTCAAATCGTAGTGGGCGGCGATGTTGCGCCGACTGCCCCGGAGCGTATTGCGTTTGAAGGCATGCCCCAACATGCGGGCCGGTGCGGCCAGCCGGGCCCAGCCCCGCTCGCGCTGCTGCATCCACTCCATATTGGCCGCGGCCAAGCGGCACATAGTCGGCAGATCGTCGCAACTCCACCACCCCTGCATGTAGGCTTCTGCCGCGCCGATGGTGCCCCCGAGGGCCAAGGCGCGGAAAAAGCGCGGATGGTGGACTTGCAAAACTACTGTGGGGCCGTCTTCGCCCTGCCCGAAGGTGCGGCGCTGTTCGCCTTCGACTAGGCAAATCGCACCGCGCTGCAAGCGCTGCAATTGTCCCAACACCAACCGCCGCGCCCAGCGATCTAGACAGCCGCCGAGGCCGAGAGATCGCTTTTTAACTGCGGGGGAGAGAGCCACTTGCGACATAGTCTTTTTCCTTTGCCAACGACTTGGGATGCGGGTAGAACGGACAGCGTTTGAGCCACAGTTTTAGCGCCTGCCAGTGAATGGCACCAATGACTTTTGTCGTTATCAGCGGATACTGCACCAGTACCCGCGCCAGCGCTGCCGCGCTTATTTCCCGCCGCC
>JAJEEZ010000609.1:0-13948 GCA_022820705.1 Candidatus Latescibacterota bacterium
CGCCCTACGATATCAAAGCGCGCACCTAATTCATGCAGCTAAAACAATATCAAGCCGATACCCTCTCCGTCCTGCGCCGCTTCTTCGAGGAAGCGCGTATCGCCGGACCCAAGAACGCCTACGAGACCATAACCCAAGAGCCAGAGCGGGCCGCGCGGCTTAGAGGCTATGCCGAATCTTATGCACCGCTAAAAGAGTTACCAGACGTTCCCTACGTCTGCCTGCGCCTACCCACCGGCGGCGGCAAAACGATCCTCGCCGCCCACGCCGTCTCCATCGCCCGCAATGCTTGGATCGAAAAGGACTATCCACTGGTACTGTGGCTAGTGCCGACCAAAACCATCCGCCGACAGACAGTCGAAGCCCTGAAAAACACCCGCCACGCTTACCGGCAAACGCTGGACGACGCTTTCGACGGTCGAGTGCGAGTATTCGACATCGCCGACTTCACCCATATCCGGCCGCACGACCTGCGTGACCACTGCTGCATTGTGGTCGGCACCATCCAAACACTGCGGGTGAAAAGCACCGAAGGGCGCAAGGTCTATGCCCACAACGAAGAAATGGAACCGCACTTCTCCGGCGTCCGGGATACTGCGCCGGGTTTGGAAAAGCTGGATAATGGCACCGTCAAATTCTCCTTCGCCAACCTGCTGCATCGGCACCAACCGTTGATGATCGTCGATGAAGCGCACAACGCCGTCACCGGCCTGACGCGGGAGATGCAGGCACGGGTCAACCCATGCGCCATCGTCGAATTCACGGCGACGCCGCAGCGCAAGTCGAACATCCTATACAGCGTCACCGCCCAAGAACTCAAGCGCGAAGAAATGATCAAACTGCCCATCATGCTTGCCGAGCACGACACTTGGCAGAACGCAGTGACCGGGGCCATTAACGCCCGTGCTTCGCTTGCAGAGACGGCCAAGGACGATGCCGACTACATCCGTCCCATCGTCTTGTTCCAAGCACAGCCGAAAAATCAAGAAGTGACAGTCGAGGCGCTGAAAAATCACCTGATAGACATTGAACAAATTTCGGAAAGCAAAATCGCCATCGCCACCGGCGACCAGCGCGAGCTCGACGGCATTGATTTATTCGACCGCACCTGTCCCATCGAATACGTCATTACGGTCGAAGCGCTCAAAGAAGGGTGGGACTGCTCCTTCGCCTACATGTTCTGCTCCGTATCGCGCATCCAAAGCGCGACAGACGTCGAACAACTGCTCGGCCGCGTACTGCGGATGCCCTACGCCAAGCAACGCCAAGAAACCGACCTCAACAAAGCCTACGCCTTCCTGTCCGAACCGTCTTTTGGCGAGGCGGCGCGTGCTTTGGCCGACAAATTGGTGGACATGGGCTTTGAGGAAGACGAGGCCCTCGACAATATCGAGTCGGTGCAACATACGCTCGACTTCCAGAGAGACTTGTTTAGCCCGCAGGAAAAGCCGGAGCCAGTATTCAAATATGCGACCCCGGCAACCCCGGAAATCCTATCTGAACTCAAAGAGGCAGAGTACGACGGATTGCAGGTGCGCGAAACCGCTGAAGGACTGGTCGAAATCGCAATTACTGGCTGGATCAATCAGGACCGCGAACAGGCGATTTCCGAGACGTTACCCGAGCAGGAGCGAAAAGGATTTGCCACAGCCGTTGCCCAACACCGCGCCGCAGTCGAGGAACACATATCCCCCGCCGAACAAGGACAACCATTTAAAGTCCCACGTCTCATGTCGGAAATCCAAGGCACCTTGGAATTTGCCGATACGGACGTGTTCATGGAATACCACGACTGGTCGCTACTCGATTATTCGCCGAAGCTGGACGAACAGGAGTTCACTATCCGCGAGACGGCGCGCAGCTTTGAAATTGACCTCGACGGCAATCGCATCTCCTACCAGTTTGCCAGCGAAGAGGAGCAATTGGCGCTGGACATCGCCGTCGAAGGCTGGACTGCCGAGACGCTCGTCCTATGGCTCGACCGGCAGGTGCGACAGATGGATATTCACCAAAGCGAACTGCTCAAATGGCTGCGCCAACTAGTCGATCACCTGCTCAATACACGCGGCATGACCATCGCCGCGCTAATGCGTTGCAAATTTCTGCTCGCCAAGAAAATCGAGAACAAGATCGCGGCCATCCGCCAAAAGGAACGAAGCAGCGTTTATCAGCAGTACCTCTTGGTGCCCGAGGCCAATACAACGATCTCGTTTGACGATGCCTTCACATTCACAGACAACATGTACTGGGATCAACGGCGCTATCGCGGGCGCTGGAAGCCGCGCAAGCACTTTTTAGACCCGGATCGCGTTCCCGCTTTTGATGGTGCAGACGACGGCGAGGAAATGCAATGCGCTCAGGTCATCGATAGTCTGACGGCAGTGAAGTACTGGATTCGCAATGTCGCGCGCCATCCCAACTCGTTTTGGCTACCCACTGCAACAGACAAATTCTACCCAGACTTTGTCGCCTTGCTAAACGACGGTCGTCTCCTCGTCGTCGAATACAAAGGCGCGCATATCGCCGAAACTCCGATACCAACGAGAAACGCACCATTGGCGCTCTTTGGGAACGGTCGAGCGACGGCAACGGCCTGTTCATCATCGCAGAGCAAACGGTCGATGGGAAGGACGTGCGGCAGCAGTTACAGGAGAAAACCAAGTAGGTGCGAACCTTGTGTTCGTACTCGCGAGCCTTGATATTTCTGATGAATACGCAGTTTTCAAAAACGGTCTTACAGCCAACAACGGGAGTTTCAGATGGGTACTAGAACGATCCAACTCGACGACGATGCCGAAGCTACCTTGTCCGTTTTGTGCAACCAGACCGGCCTTCCCATCTCAGAGGTGCTCAAACGCGGCCTCCAAGCGTATGCGGCATTAGCACCCAAGGTACCAACAGCCGAAACGCCATATCAGGTCTTTAGCCGTCTTGATTTGGGACCGGGTGGCTATGCTATTGCCCCGGCCAAGAACGCTAAGAAGGCCGCTACCGAGGCCATTAGGAAGAAGCATCAGCAGTGATTATAGTGGATACTGTTTCGCACTCGGGGTGATTGGCTGATCGGATTTTGACTGCTATGTCAGCAGGGCTATCAGTGTCCCGTCATTTGCTCGCCTGAAGAGCTAATTGGAGAAGAAGAATGAAGGATCCTATTGTCGAAGAAATTAGAAAGATAAGAGATGCCCACGCGGCTAAATTCCAGTTTGACTTACACGCAATCTGCGAAGACCTTCGCAAGAAGGAGAAGATCTGCGGTCACCCCGTCGTGTCTTTACCGCCCAAACGTATCCTCAAGAATCCGTCTGAGTAGAGTACCGTAATCAAACGGAATATGTCTATGGCAAAGGACGCTTATGAATGCCATTGAAACCCATATCGACAGCGCCACGATCCAAGCTATAGCGCAACTGATTGTCGAACGCTTCGATCCTGAACAGATCATTCTTTTTGGCAGCCATGCTCGCGGAGAGGTTGGAGCGCACAGCGATGTGGATCTGCTGGTTGTGCTCCGTACAGACGCAGGACGGCCACAGCATGGCAATCCGATTCGTCGGGCGATTGCCGAGCGTTTCGTCCTGCCCGTTGATGTGGTTATCCGCTCTCCAGAAGTCCTCGCCTAGCAGCGCGATGATCCGTATTCTTTGATTTACAAGGTGTTGGAAGAGGGGAAAGTGCTGTATGAGCGACGTGTCGCCTGAAAGAGACTGGTTCGAGAAGGCCGACCAAGATCTGGATATGGCCCGTCGGGCATTGGGGCCAGAAAAGCCCCTGCCGGGGATGGCCTGCTATCACGCTCAGCAATGCGCCGAGAAATATCTGAAGGGCTATCTGATCGCTCACTCAGTTCCTTTCCGTTTTGTACATGATCTCGTTTACCTTACGCAGCTATGCATGGCACGCGAACCAGCCTTTGAGACACTGATGTCGGCTGCCGAAATTTTGGGCGAGTATGGGACGACGGTGCGCTATCCGATGGAGGGATCAGAAAACCCCGATGTAGAAACGGCCAAGGAAGCGATCCGACTGGCCGAACATGTCGCTGCTTTAGTCGTGCACAGGGGACACTGAATACAACTAAAAAGTCCATTCATATATACAGCTATTATATCGCTATTTTTTCTGCTTACATTCGCATCCTGACCTTAGACAGCCCTTGGGAACGCTAGAGATCATTGCCCCTTATCGGTGTTCACCTGTTTTTAGCAACTTCTGCCAGCAACGCCCTCTCCCGCGCCGTGAGAATATACCCGACAATCGTCTCCAACCCCTCCCGATCCTTGATACAAGCAAAAACCGTCGGCCCCTCCCCACGCATCTTCTTGGCATCGCGATCCATCACCCCCAGATCCGCCCCCACCATCTCGGCCAGATCGGTCTTGTTAATCACTAACAGATCCGACTGCGTCGTCCCCGGGCCGCCCTTGCGCGGAATTTTGTCGCCGCCGGACACGTCGATGACGTACACCGAATAATCGACGAGCTCGCGGCTAAAATGAGCCGCCAAGTTGTCGCCGCCGCTTTCGACTAAGAGTAAGTCGATACTCCCAGCAAAACGATCCATCAAGTCTTCTAGCGCATTCAAATTCAGCGAAATATCTTCGCGGATCGCCGCGTGTGGGCAGCCGCCAGTCTCGACGCCGACGATGCGCTCCTGTTCCAACGCCTCGTGCCGCAGCAAAAATTCGGCGTCCTCGCGGGTGAAGATGTCATTGGTTACCACCCCCAAGCTATACTCGTCGCGCAGCCTTTCGCACAAAGCCTGCAGCAGCGCCGTCTTGCCGCTGCCGACCGGCCCGCCAATCCCCACCGTAAAGGCTCGGTCGGCAAAGTCGCGGTGCGGGTCCGAGCCTTCGCGCTCGGCGAAAAGTCCGGGCGAGTCAAAAGGCTCGTGTGTGTGGTTGTGGTCGTGTCCCATATATCCCTCTCAACTTTGGAAAAGGCGCGAATAGAGATCGTCGTGTACGCTCTGGGCGATGTCGAGCTGCGGCGCGCAACGCGTTGCTTGTGCATACGGTCGCCCCGCGACTTCCGCCAGCAATTCCTCACAATGCACATACAGGCCCAATTGCCGTCGCGTGGCCTCCATCGGCCCGACGATCCCGAGGCGCACTGCGGCACTCATCTGATCCCTAAGCACTTGAAACATGTAGAGCTGTTGGGCATCAGCTTGTGCAAAGCCCGCAGCTTTCAACGCCAGTCCAAAAACCACCGTGTAATGCGCCTGCGCCCGACGCAAATTTGCGAACTTGACCTCCGGGTACAACCCAGCCATCAACCGCAACCAGTTCTTTCCCAAGATCAAGCTCGCCCGACGCATGGCCGGAGCCGCGATCATTGCGTCGTAGAAATGCAACATTTCCGCCACGATCTCTTCGTCGGCTTCAACATAACAGGAATGGATAAAGGGAATCTCGCCGTAGGCCGCGGCCATCAACGCCGAATGCACGAACTCTTCCAGCGCCCCAGGCGCTTTCAGCAAGCCCAACTGATAGGCCCCCTCCAAGCCATTGGAAAAGGCGTAGCCACCAGCCGGCAACGCACTGTCGGCTAGGTGCATTAACGGATAGAGGCGATTCATTTAAAACAGGTGATACAGTTGCGCCAGCGGCAGTTTTTCCGCGGGTTCGCAGGTGATCTCCTCGCCGTCAACCTTCACCTTGTAGGTCTCTGGATCAACCTCGATATTGGGCACCACGTCGTTGAGCCGCATATCGGCCTTGCCAATGTCGCGGCAATGCTCGACAGATACGACCTCTTTCGCCAACCCGTACTCGCCTACCCGCTCGCGCGACGCCTGCGAAACAAAAGCCAGCGAGGTCGGCCCAACCGCGTTGCCGTAGGAGCCAAACATGGGACGCGGATATACAGGCTGCGGCGTGGGAATGGACGCGTTCGCGTCCCCCATCTGCGCGTAGGCAATCACCCCACCTTTAATCACCAACTCGGGCTTGACGCCGAAAAAAGCCGGCTGCCACAACACCAAATCAGCCAGCTTACCCGTCTCCACCGAGCCAATCTGGGCCGAGAGCCCGTGGGCAATAGCTGGATTGATAGTGTATTTGGCAACGTAGCGTCGCGCACGATAGTTGTCAGCACCGCCCGCATCTTCGGGCAACAGGCCCCTCTGCTGGCGCATCTTGTGCGCCGTTTGCCAAGTCCGGCACACCACCTCCCCCACTCGGCCCATCGCTTGGCTGTCCGAGGCGATAATCGACAGCGCGCCCAAGTCGTGCAAAATATCCTCGGCGGCGATGGTCTCCTGGCGGATCCGGCTCTCGGCAAAGGCCACGTCCTCGGGGATATTCTTGTCGAGGTGGTGGCAGACCATCAGCATGTCCAGATGTTCGTCTATCGTGTTGACTGTAAAGGGCCGCGTTGGGTTGGTCGAAGAGGGCAGCACATTGGCCTCGCCGCAAAGCCGCATGATATCGGGCGCGTGACCGCCGCCAGCGCCCTCGGTGTGGTAGGTGTGAATCGTCCGCCCTTTGAAAGCCGCCCGCGACGCCTCGACAAAGCCCGACTCGTTGAGCGTGTCAGTGTGGATGCAGACCTGCACGTCGAATTCTTCGGCGACCGCCAAACACGCATCAATGGCCGCTGGCGTCGTACCCCAGTCCTCGTGCAGCTTGAGCCCGCAAGCCCCGGCCTCAACTTGCGCCGCCAACCCTAAGCGCAACGACGAATTGCCCTTGCCTAAAAAGCCAAAATTGAGCGGCCAAGCATCGGCCGCCTGCAGCATCGTGCGGATATAAAAGGCACCTGGAGTACAAGTGGTCGCGTTCGTCCCAGTCGCCGGTCCGGTGCCGCCGCCGAGCATCGTAGTAATCCCCGACGCGATGGCCTCTTCCACTTGCTGCGGACAGATAAAATGCACATGCACGTCCAGCGCCCCAGCCGTCAAAATCAGCTTCTCCCCGGCCACCACTTCGGTGGTCGCGCCGACGATCATCTGCTCGGCGACGCCCGGCATAATGTCCGGGTTGCCAGCCTTGCCAATCCCGGCGATGCGCCCGTCCTTGACGCCGATATCGGCTTTGTAAATGCCCGTGTAATCGAGCACCAGCGCATTGGTGATTACCAAGTCCAGCGCCTCTTCCTGACTCGCACCGCTCTGCTGCCCCATGCCGTCGCGCAGCACTTTGCCGCCGCCGAACTTGCACTCCTCGCCGTACACGGTGTGATCTTGCTCGACCTCGACAATCAAATCCGTGTCGCCCAGCCGCACCCGGTCGCCCGTAGTGGGGCCGTACATATCCGCATAAGCGCGTCGATCAATCCGCATGTTTACTCCGCTCCTAAAAAGCCGCGCTCTTGCGCCCGCGCCAGCGCCGCCTGCTTGTTGTCGTCGCTCAAGGCCCCGCCGATCAAACCGCTGCCGCCTTGGACGACGCGCTCGCCAGCTACGGCAACCAGCGTCACCGTCTTGGTCTCCCCCGGCTCAAAACGCACTGCGGTTCCCGAGGGAATATCGAGGCGAAAGCCATAGGCCTGCACGCGGTCAAAGCGCAATTCGGCGTTCGCCTCAAAAAAGGGAAAGTGCGACCCCACCTGCACGGGGCGGTCGCCCATGTTCGCCACTTCGAGCTCCACTTTCTCGCGGCCATCATTAAGCGCGAGTTCCTCATCCGCCACCAGCGCTTCCCCGGGCGCGGCGCTAGACGCGTTGTCCGGCGACCACGTTTCACCCACGCGCACCAGCCCCGACCCATAGAGCGCCAACTCGGCGTTGCCACGCGCCCGGCAGATCGGCTGGTGAACCGTCACCAGCTTGGTGCCGTCGGGGAACGTGCCTTCCACCTGCACCTCGTGCACCATCTCCGGCACTCCGGGCAACACATCTTCAATACCGAGCAATTGCTTGCCCTTGTCCATCAAGATGGCAACCCGCTCACCATCGCGGATAAATTCGAGCAACTGCGCCGCAATCAGCGCAGTCGCCTCCGGGTAATTCAACCGCAGACCCCGGGCATAGCGCTTCTGCGCCACAAACCCGGCGTTGTGCAATACTAGCTTGTCGATTTCTCTCGGTGCAAGCCGCATGAATCCTCGAATCAGTGATCAGTGGTCAGTGGTCAGCGACCAGTGGGGACGGAGACTAACCACTGATCACCGGCCACTGTTTCTCAAAACGTCAGATGGGTCTTAATACTTTCATCCGACAACTCGTCGGCCGTCCCCTGCAACAGGATGCTGCCTCGGTCCATCAGAAAGAAGTGATCGGCGATCTGCCGCGCGAAGTCGAAGTACTGCTCGACCAAGACGATGGCGAACTCGCCCCGCTCCTTGAGTTGGAGCAACACCTTTTCTATCTCCAAAATGATCGACGGTTGGATCCCTTCGGTCGGCTCGTCCAGCATCAGGACCTTGGGTTCGCCGACCAGCGCCCGGGCAATGGCCAACTGCTGTTGCTGTCCACCGCTCAAATTGCCGCCCATCCGCTCCTGCATCTCCGCCAACACCGGAAACAGCGCGAACACTTCCTCTGGCACCTCTCTACCCCCACCACGCGCCTGCAAGCCGATCTCCAGATTTTCCCGCACTGTTAGCTGCGGAAAAATCTCGCGGCCCTGCGGCACGTACCCCAACCCCCGCCGGGTGCGCTTGTCAGCCGTCAGCGCAGTGACATCCTCGCCGGCAAAAAACACCCGACCCTTGCTCGGCGTCAACAACCCCATGATCGCCTTGAGCAGCGTCGTCTTGCCGACGCCATTGCGCCCCATCACCGCCACAATCGAGCCACCGGGCACCTGCAAGCTAATATCCCGCAAGATGCGGCTGCCCCCGTAGTGGATATCCAACTCCTCCACCGCCAGCGTGGTCTCAGCCGACTGCACTGCGCTCCTCCCGTTCCATGGCCGTTCCCAAATAGCACTCAATGACGCGTGGGTCGTTCTGCACCGCTTCCATCGGCCCTTCGACTAAAATTCTGCCCTCGTGTAGCACCGTAACCTTGCGGGCGATTTGCCGCACGAATTCCATGTCGTGCTCAATGACAATCAGGGCGTGATCTTCGGCCAGTCCCTGGAGAATCTCCCCAGTGCGGAAAGTCTCCTCGTCGGTCATACCTGCCGCTGGCTCATCCACTAAGAAGAGCGTGGGGTCCTGCAAGATGACCATGGCGATCTCCAACCACTGCTTCTGACCGTGCGACAGAGTACCGGCGACCTCGTCGAGCGCATCCTCCAGCCCCGTGCGCTCGGCCACCTCCTCAATCCGGCTGCGCTCGGCCGCTTGGAGCCGATAAAACAGCGAGGCAAAGACGCCGCGATTAGCCTTCACAGCTAGCATCAGATTGTCGGCGACAGTCAGCGAAGTAAAAACCGTCGGCGCTTGGAACTTGCGCCCCACCCCTAAATCGACAATCTCGTCCTCGCTCAGCTTGGTCAGGTCTTGATCCTTGAAATAGGCGTGCCCAACGTCAGGCCGCGCCCGGCCACAGAGCACGTCGAGCAGAGTCGTCTTGCCCGCGCCATTGGGGCCGATGACCACCCGCAGCTCGTTTTGAGCGACCTCAAATATGTCGATGTCCAGCGCCTTGAAGCCGTCGAACGACACACTCAACTTTTGCACGTATAGATTGTCCATCGCCCAATTCTCGTTACGCGGTCACTAGTCTCCGACGCAAGCGCCCGACTATGCCAGCGACGCCCTCGGGAAAGAACAGCACCACCCCGACAAAGAGCGCGCCGAGAAAGTAGAGCCAAGTGCCGGGGAAAGCGCCGGTGAGAAAGCTGTAAAGCAAGTTGACCAGCACGGCTCCGACGATCGCGCCCACCAACGTCCCCCGACCACCGACCGCGGTCCACACCACGATCTCAATCGAAGCCTGCACGTCCATGCGTCCCGGCGTGATAATGCCGGTCTGCGGCACGTAGAGCATCCCCCCCAAGCCCGCCAAGGCGCTAGCGACGACAAAGACGAAGAGCTTGTAGCGGGTGATGTGGTAGCCGATAAAGCGCAGGCGGTGCTCGCTATCGCGGATGGCCACCAGCAATTTGCCCAATTTGGAGCCGACGATATAGCGGCAGAGATAATACGCCCCCACCAGCGCCACACACGCCACCACGTAGAGCCCGCGCTTGGTCGCCGGCTCGGCCAATTCAAAGCCCAGCAGCGTCTTGAAATCCGTCAGCCCGTTGGTCCCTCCCAACATGGTCTCGTTGCGCAAAAAGAGCAGCCACATCGCCAACGCCAGCGCCTGGGTGATAATGGCCAAATACACGCCCTTGATGCGGCTGCGAAAGGCGAGAAAACCAAAGACCAGCGCCGCCAATCCCGGCACCAGCAGCCCGAGGAGCAAGGTCAGCGGCAGGCTGTGGAACGGCTCCCAAAAAAGCGGCAGCTCCTCGACCCGGTTCCAGACCATGAAGTCGGGCAACGCACTGCCGTACACGCCTTTCGTCCCCGTTTTGAGCAGCATGTGCATGCCGATGGCATAGCCGCCCAAACAAAAGAAAAACGCCTGACACAGCGACAGAATGCCGGTAAATCCCCAAATCAGGTCCATCCCAAGGGCGACGATGGCGAAACAAAAATAGCGCCCCCACAGATTCAGGGTCGTATCGGCGACCAAGCCCAGATAGTTGAGCAGGGGGACTAGCACCCCAAAAAAGGCGAACAGCAAACCAGCGACGATGTGGTGTCTAGACGCGTTCACAGTTCCGCGCTCCGTCCTTTGGCAGGGAAGAGGCCGGTCGGGCGCGATTGCAAGAAGACGATGATCAAGCCCAACAGAATTACCTTGCCGTACACGGCTTCAAAGAGCGGTTCAAGCATCTTGTTGAAAATGCCGATCCCCAGCCCAGCGCTGATCGTGCCTAGCAACTTGCCCACCCCGCCGGTGACGACCACGAGGAACGAATCGACGATATAGGTCTGACCCATATTGGGCACGACGTTCCCAATCAGCGTCATCGCCCAACCAGCGACCCCGGCAATCCCCGTGCCCAAAGCAAAGGCCATGGAGTCAATGCGCCGCACGGGCACCCCAACGCAAGCGCTCATCGCCCGATTTTGGGTCGTGGCCCGCAGCTTGAGCCCAAAGCGCGTGCGAAAGAAAAGCGCCAACAGCATCCCGACGATCGCCGCAGCCAGCGCCATGATAAACATGCGGTTATAGGGCAACACCACCTGGGGAGCCATTTCCCAGCCACCGCTTAGAAGCTGCGGCAACTTCACCGCCGTCAGATCGCCAAAGATGCTGCGCGCCGCCTGAATCAGCACCAGACTGATGCCCCAAGTAGCCAGCAGGCTTTCGAGCGGTCGGCTGTATAGCCGACATATAATCGACGCCTCCAGCAGGAACCCAACGCCACCAGCGACTAGGAAGGCAAGCGGAAAGGAGATGGCGAAAAACAGATCGCCGTACTCCGGCGGCAGCACGCCCAAGCACAGGTTTTGCACCACGAACGTGGTGTAGGCACCGATCATCATAAACTCGCCGTGCGCCATGTTAATCACCCCCATCTGCCCATAGATAATCGCCAACCCCAGCGACATCAAGACCAGAATGGACCCCAAGCTCAAACCGATAAAAATCGTCTGCACCGCCTGCATAGAGGAACTAAAACGCCGCAAGCTAGTCAGGGCCGATGCCGCCCGCTCCCGGACCCGCGTGTCCGGTTCGGCGAAAGCTCCAGACTCGTCCGTACTCAAAAGTCTCTCTAGCACAGGTATGGCCAACGGACTGCGCAGTTCCCCCAATGCAGCCACCGCCTGCAAGCGCACCTCTGCCTTCGCGTCGGCCAATTGCAGCTTAGCCAACGACACCCGCTTCAATCGCCGGATCGACCCGTCCGTCTCTTCCTCTATGGAGCGGCGCAACGCCGGGATGGCGGTCGCGTTTCCTTTATTACCGATATTTTCAGCAGCAATCCGCCGTTTATCCGCATCCGAGTGGAAGAGTTCCATCTGCAGCAAATAGGGCTGGATCAGCGCCCTAATTTTCCGATTGCTCTCGACCTCCTCTATATCGTAGAGCGAGACCTTGACCTGCTCACCATCCTCGCCGAGGATGGGCACGCGCTCGGGATGGGCAGTAAAGAGCGGTACTATCGAATCGCCGTACTCGTCCATTTCCTCATCGCCAATAAGCACCAAGCCGCTCTGTACTTCGCGTTCGCTCCAGCGATAGACCTCCCCGCTGAACAGCCCCCGCATCAATGCGTAATGCGCTTGGTCGTAGCGGGCAGCCAAGTCGGTCACGGCCTGTTGGATCTCCTCGTCATCACCGCTGACCAGCCGCGCAAACTGCTCCTCGTCCCATGTGTCAGCCCCCGCCGCTCCAGCCGCTAAAACCCACACCGCCAGTATTTTTAGAACCCGTTGTCTCATTGGCAAAATTGAACTCCGCCCCGTAAAACGGAGCGGAGACGGCCTGATTACCATGTACCTTTTACCTTTTACCGTACCAATCGCTAAACTGCTAAGCGGCCGTCTCCGCTCCACCCACCTAAAACGTTAACAGCGACTCCAGCGCAATTTGCGTCACCGCGTCGGCGTCGCCCACCGTGAGCATCTTCACCTCAGCTACCAGACCCCAGTTGTCCGAAATGGCATAACTCGGGGCGATGGTGATCTCGCTCGTTTCGTCGTCTGCGCCGCCACCAAATGGCGTCCACGCGATAGCCGAGTACCGAGCCGTTACGCCGACCTGATCGCTCAGGCCGTAATTGACCATCCCGAGATACCCCAATCCCGACTCATACGCACCCCAATCGCTCATCGAGTTCACCTCGGCAGCGACCGTCAGCGGCCCCGTCCCCAACATGCCCCAAACGTTGATCAAGGTCTGCTCGTCTTCCCTTGCCAACGCGGCTTTGGCCGTTACCCCTTCCACAGGCATCAGGGCAATCTGGGCCTCAAACCCTACGTCGCTTCCATCCCCTGAGAAATCGGTCTCCGCGCCGTCCCACACGCTAGAGACAACCGCCCCGTACAGACCGAACTTATCCGTGCCGTAGGAGGCCGCGATCCCGTTCTGATAGCCGCCATAGACCAGCGTAGCCGAGTACGAATACTGATACATACCCGTGGGTTCGGCCGCTTCGAAACCGGTGCAGCTAAGAAACTTGCCCACGGTGAGCGCCAAGCCCTCGCCAGTGTCGTACGTGATGAAGGCCTGCTCCAGTTCAACCGGGGCAGTCGGCCCCATGGCATTGACATCCGCCCGCATGGAGATCCCTTCCCCGAGATCCGTCGAGACATCCAACTCAAACTGATCCAGCGACATGCTCGCGTCCCCATCGTCGCTGAACACGCTCATATCGACAAACCCGGAGAATTCGACCTCGGCGGATACCGCTTGGGCGGCAAAAATCGCCAGTGCAAATGCTACAACTTTCTTATTCATCTGTTTGCGTCCTTCTGCGCTAGGTAGGGGCGACCAGCCGGTCGCCCCTACAAACTATTCTAGGGTATAAGTGCCCATGTAATTGACGTGGTCGCAATCCTTGTCGGCGCTGGTGATATCGTCCCACGGATCGGGGGCGACGAGGCCATCCGACTCATAGACGATCTTGAACTGGCCGTTCTTTTTGATCTCGCCGATATAGACCGGCTTGTGCAGATGGTGATTGCGTTCGTCCATCATCACTTGGCCGCCTGGGGAGTCAAACGCCAGCCCGTAGAGCGCCGGCCGCACCTTTTCCACGTCGAAAGAACCGGCCTTTTCAACCGCACCTTTCCACAAATAAACCCCGGTATAGGCCCAGAGAATCGGATCGTCGGTGACGCGCATTAGGCCGCCGGGCAAGCCATTGGCCTCGCAGTACTTCTTGAAGCTCTTGACGAAATCCCGGTTTTCCTTGGTGGCAACCGACTGGAAGTAATTCCAAGCCGCTAAGTGGCCGACCAGAAACTCGGTATCCATCGCTCGCAGTTCGTCTTCGGCCACTGAAAAGGCCATGATCGGGCACATCGCCGAAGTCAGCCCCTGATTGGCGAA
>JAJEEZ010000261.1:0-4176 GCA_022820705.1 Candidatus Latescibacterota bacterium
CGCGCGGTTACGTCCTCGTCCACAACTACCTCCCCGAAGCTCAACGCGCCGCAATGGCTGCCGCCCTGCGTCGCATCCTCAATCCTTGGGACGAAATCGCGGACGATCCACCTGCCGACCGCATCGGCTCCTGCTATTTCCCTTATCCAGAGCAATGCCTCAACCGCGCCATCGTCGACCGCGAGGGAATTGCCTTTGCCCGCCGCTGGCTCGGCACCGACCAAATCCACTACCGACCCGGACTGGGACTGGTCTCCTATCTGGGCCGCAAGGGAGGGCCGTTCCACATCGACAATGGCAACAACTCGCTGCTGCCGCCCACTGAATCCGACCGTCGCCACAGCCAACTCAACTTCTGGTTTTGCCTCGAAGATGTCGAAGAGGATCAGGCCCCGACTCTTTTCGTCGCCGATGGCGATGGCCAGCATCAGGACGCGGCCAGAGCGGAGCCAATGGTCGCTCCTGGCGGCTCGGTAGCCATCTTCCACAACTACTCTTGGCACGCCGCCAGCGACTATCGGCGCACCGACGGGCAGCGCTATATCTGGAAATTTGCCTATGGTCGAGCCGACCACTATTGGGAAGGCGTCGAGCACTACACCCACGTGGGGCGCAACCCGCACTTTTGCGAGTTTATCGCCGGTCTCTCCGCTGCCGACCGCCAACTCTTCCGCTTCCCACCGCCCGACCATCCATACTACACCCGTCAGACGCTCGACGCCTTGGAAGCGCAGTATCCTGGCTGGAACGCCCGCGGCGAATACCGGCCTCGTGACGGGGAATAACGCTCAGACTTTGTGTGGCGCGGCGAGGGATTTACGCGCTGTTTATGCGTGAAGCGTAGGGGGTACGCCTTTAGACGCGGTGAATCAGGCGTGTAAAATGCAGTTGGTGGTGCCGAAGGGATTGGGATGGCGCTCCTCGCACTGAGGGTCATCGCGCCATTCGCCATCGACCACAAAGCGGTATTCGTGCTTGCCCAAGGGCAAAGTGACCGAAGTTTTCCACAGGCCCTGGGCGTCTTTTTTGAGCGGGCGGGCCTGCGGGTCCCAATCGTTGAAAGAGGCGGCTAAATAAACGCTTTCCGCCTGCGGGGCTAAAAGTTTGAAGAGTTTGCGCTTTTTAGATTTAGTCGTCGTCATAGTAGGATATTTTCCTGTTGGCAAAGGGGAACTAAATCAAAGAACGTGGATGCTTGGAAAAAGTCAATAACCCAGCAGTAGTGGGCTTATTTTTTGCGGACAGTCCGAATCCGCTTAGCTCCAAACGGCTTATACGGAAACGACCTACGACATAAAGGGCGCAGACGATTCGTTGCCTAAGGGGATGGAGACGATACGTTGAGGTTGTGGATCATTGTTCCACTCGTCTGAATCATCAATCGACGATGCCGCAGGCCACGTCCGTCAGGTTGTCGTAATAGTGTACGTAGGTCATCCCGTCGATGACTATGCGGTCGGAGTGGGGTAGGTCCTCTTCCCAAGTCATCTTCTCGCCCCAATTGTGCGGGGGGGCGTCTTTTTTGGCCCAGCGATTGCCGTTGTAGCGGCGGAACAGCACTGTGCGGCCAGCTTGGGTGATATAGGCTTCGATCATGACATCGCGTTCGGTGGCCTCTTGCTCGATTTCAAAGACGCGCATGCAGGTAAAGCGCTGCTGGCCGATGTGCACGTCAAACACCCCTGCGCCTATTACTTCGGGTGCGTCGGCCTGTCTTGCGAACGAGCCGTCGTTCTGGGGATGCAGGCAGCCACCATCCTCGATTAGGCGCGTCGAAGGGCCCCAATCGTCGTAGAATCCTTCGTCGAGAAAAGTTGTCAGTTCGCGCGTGCCGTCGGGGCACAGCGATTCTACCGCGATCCACTCCACCGCGTTCTCGGCCAGATGGCCCCATACTTTGACGCGGATGTCCTTTTTTTCATTGGGCATGTTGTCGCCCGTCATTGCCGTCAGATGCTGGTTCTCTACCGCGACTTCGACACAGGGACGGTCATGGATGATCGCGGGTCGTTGAGCCGCTAGCGAGACGGTTTCGGACAACCTCCAGGGTGCGTCGCTTTTTTGGGGTGGCCCGTATGAGGCGTAGCGGACGCGGTCGCCTACTTCCGGCACGATGAACCACCAGGACATCTCTTTGAAATCAATGCGGAAGGGCGCCTCTTGGCTTGCCTCGATGCGTATTTCAGGTCGGTACTGAGGAAAGGACTGTTGTTGGCTAGCGCTCATGGTCTTGCTCCTTGTCTTGGGGGTGACGCCCAGCACCGTGCGGATTCGGTCGCGTCCGTGCGACAGGCGGCGCTTGACTGTGCCGTCGGGGCAGCGGTGGCGGGCGGCTATTTCGGCAATGCTCAGACCGTCCAAGTAAAAAGCCTGCAGGGTAGCTCGCTCGCGCTCGGGCACTTCCTCCATGGCCTCGACGATGTCCGCGGCGGCTTCTCGCTGCCGGGCTTGAGCCACGCCAAAGCGATTGACCATAGGTGCCAAAGCCTCGGTCTCGACAAACAGTTCGCGGCGCTGGGTCGAGCGGAAGTAGTCACGGCAGCGGTTGCGGGCTACTTGTAGCAACCAAGCCCGCACATCGCGGGGAGTGTCTTGGCGCAGGCCGCTCCAAGCGTGGACCAAGGTTTCCTGCAATACGTCCTGCACTTGGTCGCCGGAACCGACCCGGTGGCGGATCAATCCTATTAAGGTGCGTTCGTAGCGCCGAATTAGGCGGACGAAAGCTTGCTCGTTGCCCTGCCGCACCTGTTCGGCCAATAGCTGATCGCTTGGACTGGTCATACGTACCTTACAAGGCGGATGATAGCGGGAAAAGGTTCACCGACAGCGACAGCGCCCCGGGAGCGTGGTCTCTTTCTTGGATTTCAGTAAATTTAATCACCGTCAATCTGATAAAATCAGAATCCATCCACACCTTTAGAAGAGGCTCTGCATGAAATTGTTCTACGTCGCCTGTATTGCGGCCATCGCGTTCGTCGCTTGTGGGGATAAGGCTTCTCTGTCTCCTACTGCGGACGGCGATGGTGCTCCCATTAAAATTGGGTTCCTCGTCTCGGGCGACCGCATTACCTATCCGAATGGAGCTAAGATTGCGGTGGACGAAGTCAACGAGCGCGGGGGGCTGTTGGGCCGATCCGTTGAATTGGTAACCCAGACGAACATACAGGAAGCGGCGGCTGCCGTGCAGGCTGCGGAGACTATGATCCTCACAGACGAAGTCTTCGCTCTCGTTGGCCCCAACCGCTCCTCGCACGCCATTGAGGTCGGGCCCGTAGCTCAGCGCCACGGCGTGCCGATGATTACTACGGCGGCCACCAATCCAGCCGTGACTGCTGCTGGCGAGTTTGTCTTTATGGCCGCTTTTACCGACCAGTTTCAAGGGCGCGTCATGGCGCAGTTTGCCAAAGAGACGCTCGGGGTGAATACAGCCGCTGTGTTGACGCAGCGCGGGGAAGTTTATTCCGAGGGGATTGCCGAGTTTTTCACCGTCCATTTTAGTGGCTTTGGGGGGGAGATCGTCGCCGAAGAGTTCTACGAGAGCGGTGCGACGGATTTCGCCGCGCAATTGGCTCGTATCGCGGAGGTGGTTCCCGAGGCGGTCTTTCTATCGGGACTGCCACCAGAAGTCGCGCTTGTGACCAAGCAGGCGCGTGCCTTGCCGCTGCAAAACGCGGCTGGGGAACCGACGATTTTTCTCGGGGCCGATGCTTGGGACAATCCGACGCTGTTGGACAATGAGGAAGCCGCGGTGGATGGCAGCTTTTTCAGCAGCCACTTTTCGCCGGACACGGACGAGCCGAGTGCACGCGCATTCATCGACACATACCAAGCCTTGTACGGGATTGCGCCCACCGGCGGCGATGCGGTGAGCTACGATGCGGTGCGCTTGCTTTTGGAAGCTGCCGAGCGAGCGGGTAGCCTCGACGCGGATGCGATACGGCGGCAATTGTTGGCTACCGAACAGTACGCTGGAGCGACGCGCATTGCCGGGTACAACGAAAATCGCCATCCGACTAAAAGCGCGGTCATTATGACCATTGAGGATGGCGCGAAGAAGTTTTATCAGCAGGTGGATCCGTAGGCGATATGTGCATATCTGGATCGGGAATTTTCCAACGCGACCTGCGGCAATTCGCCGTGGAAGCACCCTGAACCCGGCCGCAGAATGGGCTGTCA
>JAJEEZ010000135.1:0-3569 GCA_022820705.1 Candidatus Latescibacterota bacterium
AGGCCAGCGGCCAGACCCCTGCGGCGCGGATTTGCTCGCAGAGGGCGAAAAACTCATCCCAAGTGCGCGGCGGTACCCAGCCATGCTCTTCGAACATGTTCTTGTTGTACCAAACGGCGTAAACCGAGTAGAGGAAGGGAATGCCGTAGATTTTGCCCTCGTACTCATAGCGGTCGAGACTCCCGGGTAGGAAGGATTCGCGCCACGTCTGGTCCCCGTCCCAACTCGGCCCGTCCAAAAAGTCGTCGAGGGGCAGGATTTCGCCGTTGCGGATCAGCGCCCAGTAATTGAGACCCGCATTGCTGACTTCCGGGAACGTCCCTTCGAGAATCCGCACCCGCACCTTGTCGGCAATGCGCGGATCGCCGTAGAGATCAATCTGCACATCGGGACGGACCTTTTCGTATTCGCGGGCGGCAAAAAAGAAAAAGTCTAGTCCCGCACCCCCCTCAAAAATGGGCACTTCAACGCGCGTCGCCGCTTGCGCTGTCACCGAGCCGCCAAGCAACCCCAGCACAACTATCGTCCAGCCGATGACTCTGTTAGGTGTTGTTATTTTCAAAAGAATCGCTAATACCAGCCCTTAGAAACCGCTCGCTCGTGCTTGGGCACAAGACGGCTTCTAAGACAAAATTACCCCTGCGAGAGAAGTGCGACCTCCCTCGCAGGGGTAAAAGTAGAAAGCCTACTCGTTAAAACTAGCCTTGATCCGCGCCCAAGATAGATCGGCAACCGCAGTGGCCTCACCGGCACCGACTAGCCGGGCATCGACAAAGCGCTCGGCAAAGCGAAAGGTCGCCGCTTGACCGGAGAGAGTGTGGTAGCCTCGGTACTGCTGAGGAGCTTCGTCGAAATCCGGCATGGCGATTTGGAGGCCGATGATGTTGCCAGCCTCCAAGTCCGTGGCCCTGCTACCCTCTTGATCGGCGAAGATAATGTCGTCGTAAGGCGTGACGTAAATCTCGAGGATCGACACGGTTGGCCCGCCGCCGACCGATCCACCGCCGCCATCGCTCAGCGGTACTGAGTTGAGCCACTCGGCCCGGCCCGGATACCCCAGAATGCGCCCGTCGGGCGCGCCGAAGATAGCGTTCCACTTCTGAGCCTGAGAGTTTTGGTTGCGCGCCTTCTCCTCATCGGTCATAGTCTCGCTGTTATTAAAATTGTACTGACCTCCAGAGTGATCGCCATCCACCATGAACTCGACCGAGTCGTATTGCCACACCGTAGCGGGCGCGCCGCCGCCGTACTCGTCGATATAGACATCGTCAGTGCGCTCGGCGGCTAAATAGAGCCGATTGTTGGTCTCGTTCCAGCCAAGCCAGAGCCGATAGTCCATATCAGCCGGGTTATACTGGGCACCGTCGCCAACAGTCGGGTCGGCAAAAAAGTCATCAGGCGTGAGCGAAGCAGGGCCGACTACGTCCTCCCAGTCGGAGATGTCCACGTCAAAAAGGTCGATATCTCCCAAATCAGCGTCTGGGATCTCGAAGATCAGAAAGACCTTTTCGCCGATGTGGGCATGAGCACTGCCGGCCAGCACAAAGGCCAGCATGAGGCAAAACGTACTAATGAGTCGCATAAAAGCACCTCCTTTAGGTTTGCTTTTGGGTGCGAGTCGCCTAGGCCTAGGCGATCTTGGTTAATGGGGCGCGATGTACCCCATAATTATATAATATCTTTGCTCTCGACGCTCGGACACCAGAATTTTTCGATAAACTCGACCACCAAGCCCGTGCCCTCGTCGTGGCTGACGTACGGCGACATGGCCGGATTGTACATCGCATCAGTCAAATCGCGGATCAGCGCCACATCCACCTTCCACCTCACCATCTGCTTAATGGCAAAAGTCCGGTGCAAAACGCACATATTGGTGTGGACGCCCATAATCAGCAGATGTGCAATCCCTCGGTGCTGTAAGTAACTATACACCTCCGTCCCCTTATCCGAAATAATATCCCGCTCTTGGTCGATCCCTATCCCCGGATGTTGCCGATCCCAAGCCTTATAGGTCTCGGTTTCGCCCGTATCCGACCCGTGATCTGAGGCATCCACCGGCAAGGGCGGATCTGGGCGCTCGGCATCGGGCGGCGGCGCAACTTGGGATGCCGCAAGCGCGCGCTGACGCGCCGGCGCATCAGCGTAAAAATCCATGGTATCCGAAGGCGCGTGGACAATCAGGCCACCAGCCGCGCGCACGGCCCGGACCACCACGTCCATCCGCTCAATCATGGCGTCGAGGCGCTCGACCGCGCCGCGGCACCAATGGCCGTCCCACACGTCGCACAGCAAAAGCGCAGTCTGATCCACCGCCCATTCTTGAGTACTGGTCTGCACCTGCCAGATAGCGTGGCCGCCCTCGTCTTGTGCAAGGCGCTGAGAACGCATATTGAGTCGCAAAACGTTGCTCATATTGTCCTCTTAATCGGTTTCGCCCGACCAGTAATCCACTGCGTCGGCGCAGTGGAAAATGCGCTGTCGGTCTAAGGAACGGATGTTAATTTTGTCGGAATCGGGATATTGGGCCAAATCGTGCGGCAAGACATTGCTCAAGGCTAATAGCACACAGGGCTGCTGGCCTTGATTGGTGAACTTGTGAGCGCTGCGGGGACCGGGTGGGAAGGCAATAAAGTCACCCTGTTCTACCACCACTGGACCTCGGGGACTGATCAGCGTACAGGCCCCTTCGAGGATGTAGAACATTTCCTCTTCAAAGTGATGAAAGTGCTGTGGACAGATCGACTGGCCAGCGGGCAGGCGGAAGAGGCAGTAGCCCAGATGCTGGCCACCGATGAGCGGGTCGATATCCTTGATCTCCCAGCGGTAGCCCGCAGGTCCACTCCCCGACGTCCAAGGAATATCCTCTACATTAATCTTGTTGATGTAAATGTCGGTCCGTTCCTCCAAGCATTCGAGCAACAGTCGGCGGGCGTCGTGTAGAACGGAATGCCCGTCCCCCATCAACAGAGCGTCAAAATCGAGCTGCAACAATTTGCGCAGGCCCAAGGCCGCTTGGGGCGGATCGGCGAGTTTGGCGTTCGGCAGCAGAGTAATGCGGCCCAGCGGCGCACCGACGACCAGATCGCCCGCTAAGACCATCTTGAGGGCCGGCCAGTACAGAGCGATTTCCCCAGGACTCTTGCCGTGCGCCAAATGCACTACTCGGAGCCCAGGGACGATCTCCTCACCGTCGTCCAGCAAGCGGTCCGGTGGCTGGTCAAACAGATCGGCGTCGGCACGGTGAGCGGCGATGCTAGCGCCAGTGCGGCCTTGGAAAAAAGCGGCTTCGCGCTCGTGGTCGCGATTGGTCAGCACGATCCAAGCCGCCCCACCCAATTGGTCGAATTGCTCCAAGTCAGCCGCTGTCATGGGCACCGGATCGATCAGGACATTGCCCTCTTCCCGCACCCATAGATGGCCGTTGAAGTCGATCTGGCGCTCTTGGCTGAAGATGGACCAAGAATAGAAGTTTGTAACGGCGATTTCTTTCACAGTATATGTCCGGCGATTTTAAGAGAGGCTGAAATCTACAAACAAGCCCGCACAATATCGCGCGCCTTCAACATGTC
>JAJEEZ010000223.1:0-9636 GCA_022820705.1 Candidatus Latescibacterota bacterium
GCTGCTTACCCACGACCAAGGATTCGGTGCGGTCGATCCCGAGGGATTTACGTTTACCGGGGAAGAACCTGAGCCGACGTATAGCCTGATGATCCGGCTCGTGACGGATGGGGACCTAGATGCGTACGCCAACTATGCCACAGGTTTTGATCCCCGGGAACTGGAATGGGAGGCCAAGGCGTTTCTGGCCCGGTATGCCCACATGCTCATCGGCGTGGATGCCTTCGATCGGGAGTACATCTGGCAGCGGTTTTGGATGGCTCAGCGGTTTATGTACACGGGCAGGGGACTGCTCGACACCATCGACCGGATGTTGTGGGACTTGGCGAGTCGAAGTGCCCGCCTGCCGATCTACAAGCTGCTCGGGGCTTGCCGCGAAAGCGTACCCGCCTATTGCAACGTCGGCGGCCGGACCATTGACGACTTGGTGGCCCACGCGGTGCAACGGGTGGAAGAAGAGGGGTTTATCGGCTGCAAGGATCACTCTTACCGGGGGGTGAAAGGCAACGGGGAGATGGCCAGGAAGCTGCGGGAGACGCTGGGCGACGATATCCTGCTCTTTCACGACCCCGTCGAGTCGTACACGGTTGAGGAGGCTATAAAAATTGGCCGCATCCTAGAAAAGTACCATTACAGGTGGATCGAAGAGCCGTTGCAGGATTACGACATCATGGGTCTGAAGAAGCTGTGCGCCGCCCTCGATCTGCCGGTTTTGACCCTCGAATGGATCGGAGCCATCGGCGGGCAGCCCTACAATACGGCACCGTACTTGGCGCTACAGGCTGCGGATATCGTCCGGCAGCGGGGTATTGGCATCACGGGTCAGGTCAAACAGGCTCAACTGGCCGAGAGTTTCGGCGTCGAAGTACACGGCGGCGATCCCCAGGTTATCCTGTCCATTAGCAACGACCCTGTCTTTGAGGCCATGGGCGTGCAGCCGCGTCCTCCCGAGGAAGAACTCGACTGCCGGGGTACGGTCGTTGTAGAGGATGGTGCCCTGTCGATAGCTTGGAGCGACCGTCCCGCGGTGGAACCGGACTGGGACGAGATGGCTCGGAGCGCCGTTTTGGTTATTTGACCGCGGAACGATCTTTACAGTAGTGCCTCGGCTAGCTCGGTAAAATTTCCTACCTCCACATCGGGTCGGTACGGCGTTTCTTCATAGGGCAGGGCGTTGCGGTTGACGAAGGCTCCCCTCATGCCGCAGGCTCGCGCTCCCATCACGTCGAATGAATTGGCCGAAACCATCATGCACTGTCCCACTTCTAGGTGCAGCGAGGTTGCGGCGCGGCGATACACCCCAGGATGCGGCTTGAAGGCACCTACTTCCTCGACCGAGATAATGCGGTCGAAGTCCCAGCCAATGCGGTTGGTCACTAGATGATCTAAAAAGTCCGCCTCGCCGTTGGACAGGGCGACTAGGCGGTAGCGTCCCTTTAGCTTTTCGAAGGCCGCTCGCACATCGGCGAAGGGGTTGAGGTGTTGCCAGGCTTCCATGAGTCGGGGGACATCCCCTTTGGCTGTGTCTATTCCCTCCAACGCCAAGACGTAAATCAAGGCCCGCCGCACCGTCTCCAAATAGCCGCTGTGGCCCAACAGGAGGATATTGTCCTGATATTGCTCTCGGCGCTGGCGCGCCCGCCATTGGTTCCACAGGTGCTCGGGCGGGACTGAAGACCCTTTATCGCGCAGGTAGGACGCGATGGCCGGGGTCAGGCTGCCGCCCAAGTCGAGGACCGTGCCGAACAGGTCGAAAGTGAGGGCTTGTACTGCTGGAAATTTGGCCATATTATTTGCCTTTCTGTGTTTGTTGCGCGGTAAGCGATTGTGTAATTTAGTCTAGCCGCGAGCGGTAGAACAAGCGTAGGGGGCGGTTTGCAAACCGCCCCCTACAAAAATGACCGGTATACGTATACAATGTGTGGTATTGTTGGGCTGTATGCAAAAAAACGCGACTTGGCCGATCAACTCGGCGCGCTGTTCGCCGAGATGCTGATCTGCATGAGCGACCGCGGCCCCGACAGCGCGGGGTTGGCGCTCTATGGCAATGAGCCGCCGGAAGACTTTATCAAAGTCACCTTGCGGCACGCGGCCGACGACTACGACTGGCCGGGGCTGGCCGACCAACTCGGCGCGCGCTTTGGCTGCGAGGCGAGCCTGCGCGTCAACGCCAACTACGCGGTCATCGCAGTGCGCGCCGACGCCGATTCACTGGGGCGGGCGCTAGCGGGTTCAGACCCTAACCTGACAGTGATGAGCATCGGTCGCAGCATTGAGATCCTCAAAGAAATCGGCGCGCCCGCTGAGATCGTCGATCGCTTTGGCGTGCGCGAGATGCGCGGCACGCACATCATCGGCCACACGCGCATGGCCACCGAAAGCGCGGTGACCACCGATGGCTCGCATCCCTTTTCCACGGGCATGGATCTCTGTCTCGTACACAATGGCTCGCTGAGCAATCACAATCGGCTGCGCACGCGCTTAGAGCGCAGGGGAATCGAAATCCGCACGGAAAACGACTCGGAGGTGGCTGCTGGCTACTTGATGTGGCGGATGCAGCAGGGGGATACCTTGCAAGCGGCCCTGCAAATGGCGCTCGACGATCTGGACGGTTTCTATACTTTTGCCATTGGTACGGTCGATGGCTTTGCGGTCTTGCGCGACCCGATCGCCTGCAAGCCGGCCGTGTTGGCCGAGACGGATGAGTACGTGGCGATGGCCAGCGAGTTCCAGGCGCTATCGAGCTTGCCGGGGATCGACGATGCAGAGGTGTGGGAGCCCAAGCCGGCGCGGGTGTACACTTGGGGAGGAGCCGATTGATGGGCGCGGAGGTTTTCGACTTGGCGACCGGAGAGTTGCGCCAGCTCAACCAGCGCCTGCACGATCTGACTGAGGAGACGGCCAAGACGCCGTGGCGGATTCTGCATCCTCGGGGTGCGCACGCAGTGGCCGCCGGAGTCGATGCGCCGGTGGAAATCGATATCGAAGGCCACGTTGGCTACTATTGTGCTGGCATGAACCAGCGCGCTCACATCACCGTCCACGGGCTGGTCGGGGTCGGGGTGGCCGAGAACATGATGTCGGGAGTGGTGAGAGTGAAGGGCCACGCCAGCCAGTGCGCTGGGGCCACCGGGCACGGCGGCCTGCTGGTCATTGAGGGCGACGCGTCGAGCCGCTGTGGGATTTCGATGAAGGGGATCGATATTGTGGTCGGCGGCTCGGTCGGCCACAGCAGTTGCTTTATGGCCCAAGCCGGAAACTTAGTCGTCTGCGGCGATGCGGACGAGGCGTTGGGTGACTCGCTGTACGAGGCGCGGATTTTTGTGCGCGGGCGGGTCGCGGGCTTGGGGGCCGACTGCATTGAAAAGCCCATGCGCGACGAGCATTTGAGCGCGTTGGCCGAGCTGTTGGCGCGAGCGGACTTGTCTGGCGTTCGTCCCGAAGAGTTCCGCCGCTACGGGTCGGCGCGCCAGCTTTACAACTTCAAGGTAGATAACGCATCCCAGTATTAGACGACCTATGACGCAACCAAACCAAAACCAAGAGGGCCTGCGCGAGTCGGCGACCTTTGGCCGCGACGTCATCTACGAGATCCAGCGCGCTGCGCAGACCGGGATCTACGATATCCGCGGCTGGGGGGCCAAACGTCGGGTGCCCCATTTTGACGACTTGGTCTTTTTGGGCGCGAGCATGTCGCGCTATCCGCTGGAAGGCTACCGCGAGCGCTGCGACACCGATGTGGTGTTGGGCACGCGCTACGCCAAAAACCCGATCCGCCTCGACATCCCCATTACCATTGCGGGGATGAGTTTTGGCTCGCTGTCGGCGCAGGCCAAGGAGGCGCTCGGTCGCGGTGCCAGCGAGGTGGGCACGAGCACCACGACCGGCGACGGCGGGATGACGCCGGAGGAGCGCGAACAGTCGCGGATTTTGGTGTACCAGCTTTTGCCCTCGCGCTACGGCATGAACCCCGACGACCTGCGGAAGGCCGATGCCATTGAGGTAGTGCTTGGCCAAGGGGCCAAGCCCGGCGGCGGCGGAATGCTGTTGGGCCAGAAGATCAGCGACCGCGTCGCCCAGATGCGGACCTTGCCCAAGGACATTGACCAGCGCTCGGCCTGCCGCCATCCCGACTGGACCGGCCCGGATGACTTGGCGATCAAAATAGTCGAACTGCGCGAGATTACCGATTGGCAGGTGCCGATCTACGTCAAGATCGGCGCGACGCGGACCTACTACGACACGCTTCTAGCGATCAAGGCCGGAGCCGACGTGGTGGTACTCGACGGGATGCAGGGCGGCACGGGCGCGACCCAGGAGGTGTTCATTGAGCACGTGGGGATCCCGACTCTGCCTGCCGTGCGCCAAGCGGTGGAAGCGCTCGACGAGTTGGATATGCACCGCAAGGTGCAGCTCGTTGTGTCTGGGGGCATCCGCAGCGGCGCGGATGTGGCCAAAGCCTTGGCGATGGGGGCGGACGCTTGTTCGATTGGCACGGCCGCGCTGATCGCGCTGGGCGACAATAGCCCGCATTTGGACCCCGAGTACCGCAAAATTGGTTCGGCGGCTGGCTTTTACGACGACTTGCAAGATGGCGAAGACCCGGCCGGCATTTCGACCCAGACCGACGCATTGGCCGAGCGTCTAGACCCGGTGGTCGGCGGTCGCCAGCTTGCCAACTATTTGCGGGTAATGACCATGGAGTGCCAGACCATTGCTCGCGCCTGTGGCAAATCGCACGTTCACAATCTGGAGCCAGAGGACTTGGCGGCACTGACCATTGAGGCGGCAGCCATGGCTAAGATCCCTTTGGCCGGGACGGATTGGATTCCTGGAAACACGCCAACTAATAAAGGAGCTTGTTGTGACTGAACGCACTGAAATCAAAGAACGCCTCGCCCAAGAGGGCATTGAATTCCTACTAGTACAATTCGTCGATATGACCGGCGCGCCCAAAGTGAAGATGGTGCCAGTGACGGCGCTCGACGATGCCCTTGACGAAGGCGCGGGTTTTGCCGGCGCGTCTATTTGGGGTTTGGGACAGGGGCCGCACTCGCACGATATGCTGGCGCAGATTGACCTCGATTCGTACGCGCGGCTGTCTTGGCAGCCGAACACCGTGCGCTTTGCCAGCAATCTCTTCGTCGATGGGGAATCCTATCCCTATTGCTCGCGCACCAACCTCCAGCGGGTGCTCGCCGACGCCCGGCAACAGGGCTACGTCTTCAACGTGGGCATGGAGCCGGAGCACTTCCTCCTCGCGCGCAATGACGACGGCTCGATCCGGCCTTGGGACCCGGACGGGGTGGACTCGCTGGCTAAGCCCTGCTATGACTTCCGCTCCATGTCGCCGGCGATGGCGTACTTGCAGGAGTTGACGCTGTCGCTCAACAGCATGGGCTGGGGCGTGTACCAGTGCGATCACGAGGATGCCAACGGCCAGTTTGAGGTGAACTTCGACTACGCCGATGCGCTGACGACGTCGGACCGCATCATTTTCTTTAAGATGGCCACCTCGCAGATCGCCAAGAAGTACGGCGCGATTGCCTCGCACATGCCTAAGCCGTTTGCCGACCGCACGGGCAGCGGCTTGCACGCGCACTACCATCTGGCCGATGCCGAGTCAGGAGAAAATCTGTTCTTGGACGAGGGGGACGCGCGGGGCTTGGGTTGTTCAGAATTGGCCTACCACTTCCTCGGCGGCATTTTGCACCACGCGCGCGCCCTGTGCGCGGTCTCCAGCCCGACTGTGAACTGCTACAAGCGCCTGCAACTCGGCGCTGGAATCTATTCGAGCCGTTCGGGTTTTACTTGGACGCCGGCGTTTATCACCTATGGCGACAACAACCGCACGCAGATGATCCGCACGGCTGGCGAGGGACATTTTGAAGATCGCACGATCAGCGCTGCGGCCAATCCCTATCTGGCCTTGGCTGCCTATCTGGTCGCCGGACTCGATGGCATTGAGCGCGGCTTGGAGCCGGGCGAGCCAAATCTGGGCAACATGTACGAGCGCCCCCTCGACGAGATCCAAGCGGCAGGGATACAGGTTTTGCCCCAGTCGTTGGCCGAGGCGCTCGACGAGCTGGGCGCGGACGAAGTGGTGCAGAGCGCGCTAGGCCCCATCGCCGACGAATTCCTCAAGATAAAAGCCGACGAGTGGGCCGAGTACGACAGCCAAGTCAGCCGCTGGGAGATCGACCGGTATTTGACCTCCTGCTGAGGCTATGTCCTACCGGTTGCTCAAATACGGCCTTGAGAAGAAATACTCCGAGCCGCGCATGTTCCGCTCGCCCGAGCGGCTGCGCGACAGCTATGAAGTAGTCATCATCGGCGGCGGCGGTCACGGGCTGGCCGCGGCGCACTATCTCGCCCAAGAGCACGGCATTCGCGATGTGGCCGTGCTAGAGCAGCGCTACATCGGCCACGGCGGCACCGGCCGCAACACCGCAATCATCCGCTCGAATTACCTGACGGAAGAGGGCGCGCGCTTTTACCAATTCAGCGTGGACCTCTACCGCGATTTGTCGCGGAAGCTCGACTACAACCTGTTCTACTCCGAGCGCGGCCACTTCACCTTGGCGCACACGCCAGCCGCACTGCGCACCCAGCGCTGGCGCGCCGAGGTCAATAAGCACCTCGGCATCGATTCCGAGGTCGTCGGCCCGGAGTTCATCAAGAAAACTATCCCCGAGATCGACCTGAACTGTGGCGGGCACCAGCCGCCTATCGTCGGCGCGCTCTACCACCCGCCGGGGGCCATTGCCCGTCACGACGCAGTGGCGTGGGCCTATGCGCGCGGGGCCGACAGCAAGGGCGTGGAAATCCACCAGCAGACCAGTGTCACTGGCATTGAAGTCGAGGATGGGCGGGTCGCGGGCGTGCACACGGACCGCGGTTTTATCCAGACGCGCAAGGTGCTTAGCGCGGTGGCGGGATGGACGCCGCAGATACAGCGGATGGTCGGCTTGCGCTCGCCGCTGGTGGTGCATCCGCTCCAGGCGTTTGTCACCGAGCCGTTCAAGCCGTGGCTCGACGCGATTGTCGTATCGGCCAGCTTGCATACATACGTCAGCCAATCCTCGCGCGGCGAGTTGGTCGCTGGTGCCTCTTTGGATCCCTACGAGCTGACGTCCATGCGTTCGACGCTCGACTTTGCCGAGGGCTTGGCCGGGCACATGCTCGACCTCTTTCCCTGCTTGGCCGACGTCAAGGTGCTGCGCCAGTGGGCTGGGTTGTGCGACATGACCCCGGACTTTTCGCCGATCATGGGCACGACGCCGATTGCGGGCTTTTACATCGACGCGGGTTGGGGCACTTGGGGCTTTAAGGCCTCGCCGGTCTGCGGCTACACCATGGCCCACACCATCGCCCACGACGAGGATCATCCGTTGATCCGCGCTTTTAATCTGTCGCGCTTTGGTTCGTTTGAGTTGGTTGGCGAGAAAGGAGCGGCGTCCGTTGGCCACTAACGACGCAAGGGGGCGACCGTGAAAATCCTCACTTGCCCAATCAACGGGCCGCGTCCACTCTCGGAATTCGTCTTCGGCGGCGAGGTGCGCTCCATGCCCAATCCTAAGCAAGCGGATGACGCTGCGTGGGCCGACTACGTGTTCAACCGCAGCGGCGAGCCGGGTATCCAGCGCGAGTGGTGGTACCACAGTGCCAGCAGCACTTGGTTTATCGCCGAGCGCGACACTGCTAGCGACGAGATCGTTCGCACCTATTTGTGGGGCGAGGAGAACACAGCATGACACGCCGCCTGTCTGCACAGCCTGGGGAGTGGATCGACCGGACGCAACCCCTTGAATTCCGCTTTGAAGGGGAGGCGTTCAGCGGCTTTGTCGGCGATGTGATCGCCAGTGCGCTGATGGCCAATGGCGTGCAGGTGATGGGGCGCAGCTTCAAGTACCACCGGCCGCGTGGGGTGTACAGCTTGGCCGGGCACGACGCCAACGCGCTGTTTACAGACGGCGAGCGCACGCATCTGCGCGGCGACAGCGAGCCGTTGGCTGCGGGTATGGATCTGCGGGCCGTCAACACCATCGGTGGGCTGAAAGGCGATCTGCTCAAGTGGCTGGAGCCGTTGGGCCGCTTCATGCCAGTGGGTTTTTACTACAAGACATTTCACCGCCCCCGGTGGCTTTTTCCCTTTCACGAGCGGATCATTCGCCAAATTGCGGGCTTGGGTCAGATCAACCGCGACCAAGCGGCCACGGCTAGCCCCAAGGAATACGCTTGGTGCGATGTGTTGGTTGTGGGTGGCGGTGCGGCTGGGTTGGAGGCGGCGAGAGCTGCGGGAGAAGCTGGTGCCCGCGTTTTGCTGGTCGAGGAACAGGCGCGTTTAGGGGGGAGTTGGGCGTGGCAGCACGGTGGGGACTGCCACGAGTTGGTCGAGGCGCTCGCTGGTCTGCCCGAGGTCGAGATCCGCTGCGGGACGGTGGCCGGCGGCCACTACGCCGACGGATGGGTCGCCCTGTTCGACGCGGTGCGGATGACCAAGGTGCGCGCCGGGGCCGTCGTCTATGCCAACGGCGCGATTGAGCAGCCGGCGGTCTTTGGGCACAACGACCTGCCGGGCGTGCTGCTCGGCTCGGCCGCTCAGCGGTTGGTGAAGTTGTACGCGGTTAAACCCTGTGACCGCATGGTGGTGCTAGCGGCCAATAGCGATGCGTACGGGGTGGCGCTGGACATGCTCGATGCGGGGGTTGAGGTGGCGGCCATTGCCGATTTGCGTCCCGATGTGACTCCGTACGCCCTAGCGGAAAAAATCGCCGCCGCCGGGGTGCCGATTCACAGCGGCCATGCGATTTATGCGGCCATACCGAACAGACAGAAGGATGGCCTGCGCGGCGCAGTGGTGGCACCGCTAGCCGCAGACGGCACTATAGATGCCCAGCGCGGCACTAAGATCGCCTGCGACGGTATTGCCGCGTCGGTCGGCTGGATGCCCAATGCCGCGCTGCCCAGCCAAGCGGGGGTGCAATTCGCGTACGACGAGGGGCTGGAGCAACTCGTGCCGCAGTCGTGTCCAGACGGGGTCTTTGTCGCCGGGCGCGTTCGCGGGGTGTACGATCTAGACGCGCAGCGGGAAGATGGGCGGGTTGCTGGGCTTAGAGCCGCACACTACGCTGGTCATGGCGACGGCGAGGTGTCCGCGTCCCCGCCGCCGATGCACGAAGTTCGCAGCCACAGCTATCCGATTTTCTCCCATTCGAGCAAAAAGAATTTCGTGGATTTCGACGAGGATTTGCACTTGGCGGATTTCGTCAATGCTCACCAAGAAGGTTACGACAGCGTCGAACTGCTCAAGCGCTACAGCACCGTGGGGATGGGGCCGAGTCAGGGCAAGCTGTCCAACATGAACGCGATGCGGATCTTGGCCAAACTCAACGGCGACACCATTGCTGCGACTGGCTCGACGACCGCTCGTCCGTTCTACCAGCCGGTGCCGCTGGGACATTTGGCTGGTCGGCGCTTTCACCCGATGCGTCGGACGGCGATCCACGATTGGCATTGTGAGCACGGCGCGGTCTTTGCCCACGCTGGCGACTGGTACCGGCCCGAATACTATGCCCGCGGCGACGCCAGCCGCGACGAGTGCATTGTGCAGGAGGCGCAGCAGGTGCGGGCTGG
>JAJEEZ010000628.1:0-2512 GCA_022820705.1 Candidatus Latescibacterota bacterium
AGATGCTGCCGTCGGCCCCTAGCCACAGTCTCCCCTCCCCACTGGCGTCAAAACGGCTTTTGAGCAGGGTCGCCAGTGCGCAACCGCTGCGCGCCTGACGCGCCGCTAGCACACGGCTGTAGAAGTCGGCCCCTTCGTCCGGCTCGATAACTTCGGTGTAAATCCGCACGCTGCCGCCGCAATTTAAGCCGCTCTCCCCGGCTTGTTTTTCCGTCATGGTGTAGCGCATGAGCTGGTTTTCTCCGGTCTCCAGCGCGATGCGGCCGGCGCTCAAGACCTCGGCTTCGAGGCAACCGCCGCCGATGGTGCCGACGATATCTCCCTCTTCGGCGACGATCATTTTGGCTCGCTCGCTCATGGGAATCGAGCCGGTGCTCCACACGAGCGAAGCCAAAGCCATGCGCTCTCCCTGCTCCTTGCGCCGAACGATTTCAGTGAGAATGTCTTCCATAATTTATTCTGGCCACTGTTCCAGCTCGCGCCGGTAGTCGGCTGGCGTGTCCATGTCGATTAGAATGGCGTCCTCAGCCACGGGCAGTTCGTACGTATCCTCGGGATGGCCCCGCGTCACCGCGTTCAATCCCACATCCAGCGGCAATCCTAAAATTTCCGCTCGATAGGCATTGCGGATCAATACGGGATGCCCTCTTTTTCCGTTGGCGGTGGGTATGATGATGCCCTCGTCCACCTGTGTTCTCGCCTGCAAAACCTGCTCTACTACGGCTCCGCTCAACCGGGGTTGATCACCTAGGCAAATCAAGTAATCGGCTTCTATATCCACCGCTCGCACAGCGCATTGCACGGAAGATAGCATACCTGTTTGATAATCGGCATTGACGACCCAACGGACCGGATAAGCAGCTAATACCGGGGCAATCTCCTCGGCGCGGTGGCCGAGTACGACCACTACCTCGTCTAACCGCTGCCCCACGACCTCGGCGATCCACTCAATAGCCGCCCGCCCCCCCAAGGGCAATAGCTGTTTGAGCTGTCCCATACGGGTGGACATGCCCGCCGCCAAAATGATGCCGGCTACCCGGCCTGTCCCATCTGCTCGCATCTATTTCAATCTACGGCTACAGACAAATCGCGCCAGTACTCACGACCCCAACCGGCGACCGGCGAGAACGCCGCTGGCCCAAGCCCATTGGAAGTTAAATCCCCCCAAGTCGGCGTGGATGTCAACCATCTCGCCGGCAAAGTATAGGCCGGGCACCAAAAAGGATTCGAGCGTATCGGGATTGATGTCCTCGGTGCGCACGCCCCCGATGGTCACTTCGGCGTAGTCAAAGGGCCTCGGCTCGCTGACCGCAATCGGCCAGTTCGTCAGACTCTGGGCAAGCTGCCAGCGTGCGCCCTTGCCGAGCTGATCGACCCGCTGCGCCGCGTCAAACCCCAAATGATCCAAGAGGGGCCGCACCAATTTGCTGGAAAGCAGGCCGGCGAAACTCAGTTCGAGCGAGCGATGTGGATGGCGCTGCCAGCGCTCCTTGAGCAATTGACTGATTGCTTCCGGGCTGCGGCCGGGGAAGAAATTGATCCAGATCACAGCGCGCTTCGTCCCTAACTCGGGCACCAAACGAGCGCTGAGATTTAATATGGTAAACCCAGAAACCCCGTATTTCGTAAAAAGCAAGTCGTCTGTATCAACGGCCTCGCGCCCACCTTTGAGTGCAACGCGCACTTCGGCCCGGACCTTAAGCCCTTGCATGCGAGCGACGTATTTTTCCGGGCTGATTAGCGGCACCAACCCGGGCTTGAGGTCGGTGAGCCGATGCCCCATAGCCACGGCCAAGTCCATGCCCGAGCGGTCGGCTCCCAAGCGGGCGAGGCTGACGCCGCCACTGGCCATTATCACGCGCCCACTGGTATAGCGCTGCCCCTCGGCGTCGCGCAGTTCAAAGCGAGCTGCTCCAGAGGCGCGGCCCAGGCCCACCACTTTGGCATTGGTTTTGACGCGGATGCCCAGGCAGCGCATGCGGTCCGCGAGCAAATCGATGACTGACTGCGCTTGATCCGACACCGGAAAGAGGCGCTGCCGCTTCTCTTCGCGGAATTCGATCCCTAGCGCGGCAAAGAACGCCAAGGTTTCCTCTAAGCGGAATTGGTCAAGCGCGCTGCGGACAAAGCGCGGATGCGTGCCGTGGTAGTGCCTGAGATCGTCCGCAGCCCTATTCGTCAGATTGCAGCGCCCATTGCCCGAAATCAATATCTTCCGCCCCAATTTTCCGCTGCCTTCGAGCAGGGTCACCCGCTCGCCCGCCTCGGCGGCGACAATGGCCGCTATCATCCCGGCGGCCCCACCGCCAACCACTATGCAATCCCTTGATTTCAAGCCGGTTTACACATCACTAAAGTTATTATAAAAACAATAAGATAGATCGACTTCGCCCTCCGGTCAAACCAAAGGGCCTTCAGTTTGACATACTCTCGTTTATTATCTAAGTTATTTGACTTTGGAAAAATTAAAAACGCGCTGAGTCAGGACATTTCATGTCAGACCTCACAGGGG
>JAJEEZ010000594.1:0-19359 GCA_022820705.1 Candidatus Latescibacterota bacterium
CAATCGAATCGCAGAGAGGCAGAAGAACTAGTGGCATAGCGAGAAGAAGTGACCTTCTAACCCTTCTCGTTATGTCTCTGACCCCAAAAACTGCCGCAGGTACTCACCTTTCGGCGTCAGCAGGGTGGTGACGTCAATCACGTTAGGCACTCGATCCATGATCTGCTCGCGGATCTGTTTAATGACCGCGTAGCCCTCTGTTACCGTCATATCCGGGTCGGTTTCCGCAGTTAATTCGACGTATAAGGCACCCCCCATGGAGCGGATGCGAATATTGTGCGTAAACGTCACGCCTTGTACTCCGTCCGCCATCTCTTCAACCAAGGCTATCGTCTCCAAGGAGGGCGCGAAATCGATCAGCTCTTTGACCGCCTTGCTGCCAACCTCCCAAGCACTGTGCAGAATCAGGCTCGCAATCACGACCGTGGTGATCTGATCGACCAGCTCAAGGTGAGGGAAAAAGGATGAAATGCACAGGCTCACGAGGACGGCCAAGGCACTGATGGCATCGGCCCGATGATGCCATGCTTTCGCGATCAGCATGGGGCTGTTCAGGCGTATGCCCCTGCGCCGAGTCGCGTGGAAAAGTATTTCCTTGGCAATCACTGAAACGAGGATTGCCCCGCTGATGAGAAAGAAAAAATGGCCTAAGCCCTCTTCATCATCCTCGTGCCCCTGACCGTGATCATCGTCGTCGTGTTCTTCTACACCATGAGTTTCCGCTTCTTCCACGCTGGTTGTGGACGCTCCATGCCCGTGCTCGTGATAGCCAAAAGCATCCAAGATCAGCTCCACGCTCACAAACGCGATAAGAAACGCTGCAAAAAGCGCCAAGAGTGTTTCGATGCGGCGGCGGCCGTAGTGGAATCTTGAACTCTCCCCCTGTCTGGCAGACTGCGCTCCCATCAGTACGGCGACCCAAGCGATGAGATCGGATACAATGTCCGACAGCGAGTGGACTCCCGAAGCAGTCAATGGCAGGTACCCGGTAAAGCTGCCGAGGACGACCTTTGCGGTTCCCAGCACGCCGTTTGTGACGCCACCTACCGTAATGATAGCCGTAGCTTCCCGGAGCCTCTTTTTTTCACTTTGTTCTTCTACGTGCACGTGCATGTGCTTTTTCTCCCCTGTAAAATGCCGTAGGCGCCCTTACGATATACATACGATTTCTATCCTGCAATGGGGCTAGCGACAGGTGAGCGGGGGGCCTGATCGTATCTATACGACTCTTTTCGATCTGTTTGTAATCTTTCATTTATGCTTGCCGACAAATGTTATTTTTGCTATGCAATCGTTTGTCTTTGTGCCTATTCTTGACCTGTTTGTAATCTTTCATTATGCTTACCGCCCTAAGCCCTGAAATCGCCGCATCACCCCAATGCACAGGAGGCTGTTGAGTGGCCGAATCTCTTGGGATCCTGACGGGTTTTTTCGACTTTCTCTGGTCCTCCTTCCTGCTGCTAGCCCCTATGCTGTTGCTGGGGCTGTTCCTCTCCGGCCTGATCCACGTATTCATCTCCCGTCAGGCCATACTCCGCTGGCTCCGTGACGATAGCCTGAAATCCGTAACCATGAGTTCGGCCATCGGCGTACCCGTGCCGCTGTGCAGTTGTTCGGTCGTGCCTGTGGTCGCCGAGATGCGCAATAAGGGAGCGTCCCGTTCGTCCTGCATGTCCTTCCTGATCACCGCGCCAGAGACGGGTGCGGACTCGATCCTAGTCACCAACGCCTTTTTCGGACCCATCGTTGCCATTGTCCGCCCCATCATCAGCTTCATCACCGCGGTCGTCGCCGGAATCTTCTGTATCGGTCTCATAAGAAAAGACCACGACCACGACCACGACCACGACCACGACCACGACCACGACCACGACCACGACCACGACCACGACCATGGGCACGAGCCGCTCATATCCGACGCTGACGACTGCTACGTCAGCCCCTCGCAACTGAAGGTCCTCGCCATCGAGTGGTTGAAGCGAGTCGCCACGGCGGCCGGCCGGTGGAGATTCGGCTCATGGGTAAAACCGGACTTTTATCGCGAAGAAGCACTGTTATCGGAAAAGGCCGGAGAAGCTCCTTCAGGCGACGCACCAGCGAATCAGGAGCTAGACTTTAAGCGGATCGTCAAGCACATCTTTCGCTACGGTTTCGTCGAGATAGCCGACGACATTCTCTTTGCGCTGCTGGTGGGAGTCGCGCTGGGAGGCGTACTCTTTTTGGCGATTCCGAGCGACTTAATGTCGAACGAATATGCGCGTTGGTTGTCCTATCCGGTCATGATACTGATCGGCATTCCCCTTTATATCTGCGCATCCGCGAGCACCCCGATCGCCGCCGCCCTAGTCGCCAGAGGGTTCAGCCCCGGCGCAGCGCTGATCTTTCTCATGACCGGGCCGGCCACCAACACGGGCACCATCGCAATCATCGTCAGCCAGTTCGGCGCCCGCTTCGCATCCATCTACGTTGCCTCGGTCATCGTGGTTACGGCCCTCCTCGGCATCGCGATTGACGCCTTGCTTTTGGCCTTCGGCCTGACGATCTCGGTAAACCTCTCCGCCTCAGACTCGCCGGCCATCCAGTTCGTGCAATGGGGCGGCGCTTTCCTCCTCATCGCCCTGATCATCTGGCGCTTCCGGGCCGGTGCCTTGAAAAGCGGCTGGGAGGATCTGCTGCTCAATCTCCGGCCCCTATCCAAGAGCTGGCGGCAGACGTGGGGACGCCTAACTCGCGGGCGTTCCTTCTCCGTCCGGGGCCTCATCTCCCCCACCGCGCCAATGGGCCTGATGCTGTGGGCTCTGGCCCTCGTCCTCTTCCTCGGCAGCGGGTTCACGACCGTACCTCCCGGCTATGTCGGCTACGGCCGCCTGTTCGGCGAGGTGTACTGGCGCGACCTGCCGCCGGGGCTGCACTACCTCGCCCCCCGGCCCTTGGTCCAAGTTGACAAGTGGCCAGTGCGGGAAGTGAAGTCCATCCTGTGCGACACGCCCCAGGATTACGTGTCTGGCGACCTCAATCTCATTAGCTTGACCGTCAATGTGCAATATCGAGTCAAGGATCCGTACAACTATCATTACCGGACGACGAATCCAGAAGAGATCATCTCGGACGTCGTCCAAGCCCATATCCGTTCCTTCGTATCCGCCCGGGACCTGGAGAAACTGCTCAACGTCCATCGCGTAACCATAGAACAGCACATCACCGAGTCCTTTGCGCCCGACGTCCACCTGTCGAACCAAGTGCTCAAGACCGTCGATCTGGTCAAGATAAACCTGTTGGCCATCAATCCTGTAGCGGAAACCATGAGTGCATTCCGATACGTATCGAGCGCCCAAGAAGACCGGGAGCGGATCATCGTCAATGCGCAGCGTTTCTTGGTATCACTGACTCCCCAAGCGCACGGCAATGCCGCCTGGGAAGTGGAGCAAGCAGACGGCGAGGCCTATCGCAAAGTGACGACATCCGCCGCGGAAGCCAAGGCGATTTCGCTGGTGTCCGATGCCGTGCGGAGTGCGCCCGATGTTCTACAGAACATGTTGTGGCGTGAAAAGCTGGAGACTGCGTTGTCCGGCAACGCCAAGGTCATAGTGCCCAACAAGGAGAGCCTCGATAAGGTCGCGCTGTGGAAGAGGAACGGCTCCACAGCAGGCAAAGGGGCCCATCACTAGGGGAAAAGGCAATGAAGTTGAAGGGAAAAACAATCGGCGTAACCATCGCCGTGATCATCGGCGCGATCATCTACGACAGCTTTTACATCATCAACGAGACTCAACAGGGCGTATTGACCCACTTCGGCAAAATCTCGCCGCCCGTGCGGCAGCCCGGATTCCACCTGAAGTGGCCCCGCCCTATCTCAAAAATCTACAAGGTCGATCGCCGCCTTCACACGCTGAGCAACATCCCCCATGAGCTGATCACCGAAGATCAAAAGAGCATCCTCGTCGACGGGTACCTGCTCTGGCGCACCGTGGACCCGATTCTCTTCGTCGAGGCGATCCGCACCGGTCAGAACGCGGTCGAGCGCTTGCAGGATCTCTACCTTTCGAGTAGCGGGATCATCATCAGCAACAAGTCCCTCGACGCCTTCATCGGCCTAGGTCTGGAACACGAAGACTTGAACGAGGCGTCCCAGGAGATTCTCGGCAGAATCGCGCCGATTGCCAAGGAAAGCTACGGAATCGAGGTAGTCGAGGCCGGGATTGTCGAATACACTCTGCCGGTGGAAAACCGGCCCAGCGTCATCCAGCGCATGATCGCCGAGCGCGCGCGCATCGCCGCCCGCTATCGCAGCGAGGGAGAGGAGCGGGCCTTGCGCATTGAGGCCCTGGCCATCAACGAACACGAGAAGCTGATTGCCGACGCCCACGCCGAGGCGACGACCATTCTCGGCGAAGCCGAGGCCGAGGCCATGGCCATCCTCGGCCAAGCATATAAGAAGGACCCGGAATTCTACAAGTTCATCCGTGCGCTCGATAGCTACGATCGGATCATCGACCGGAACACGACGCTGATGCTCCCGGCCGACAACGAACTGTTCAAATACCTCGACAGCAAAGCAAGACCCAGATAAATCAAGAGCTAAGCTAATGAGTGAACAACAACCATTGCCGCCGAGTACGCGCGTCATTTACGCCGTATTCGACTTCCTGCAGGAGCACCACCGGCGAATCATCGCGGGGACCGTGGCCGCAGTCGTCATCGGCTTCTTGGCCAGCGGGTTGTACATCGTCAAGAAAGAAGAGCAAGGCGTGCGCACCCGGTTCGGCAAGGTGGTGCATTCGAGCATCGGCCCCGGAGTGCACTACTGCATCCCCATCATCGAAAAGACCTATGTCCACAAGGTCAAGCGGATTACCCGGCACCAAGTAGTCAGCAAGGAAGGCGATACGGTCAACTTCACCATCTTGTCGGGCGACGTGAACCTGCTCGAAGTGGATGTCGCCCTCCAATACAAGATCGACAACCTCAGGAATTATCTGTTCGTCACGTCCGACCCCCTCGCGATGCTGACCGCGTACACTAGAGAGGAACTGGTCAACATCCTAGGGCAGAATTTCATCGACCTGATCCTCACCTCGAACCGCAATATCATCCAAAGCAAACTGTTGGACCGGATCGCCGAGCGCCTAGAAGCCCGCGACATCGGCATCGAGCTGGTTTCGCTCGACATCGTCGATGTGCGCCCGATCGAAGAAACAATCGCGGCGTTTCGCGACGTAAGCGATGCGTTCGCCGAGCGCGTGAAGGCCGTCAGCGACGCCAATCGCAAGCGGGAGCAGTTGATCGCGCACAGCCGCGGACAGGCCGAGGCCTTGGTGCTAAACGCGCAGGCCAAGGCGAGGGAGCGCATCGTGCAGGCGCAAAGCAGCGCTGGCGCGTTCTCGGCCTTGTTAGCCGAATACAAAAAACAGCCCGCGCACGTGGGCATCACGCGCTATTGGGACCGGATGCGCAAAATTTTCGCGGAGGCGAGCCTAGCGGCGGTCAATCCGAGCAGCGAGTCGGCCATTGACATCAATATGATCGACGGCGTTGCAGGGTTCACCCCAGCGGACATGGTGCTAGGAACACCGCCCTCCAGTGGCGAGGCCGTTGACGGAGTGCTGATGTCGTCAACGACCATGGAGAACGTACATACCATCGAAACGGTCGATGCGGACAACCTCCTGCTGGACGGTCGATTTCATAACATACGCGCGGAACGCAGTCACATGAGCATCGCCAACCCGCGGTCGCTCATATTCGATACGCCGTCCATTTTCTCTCATCGCCACGTGCGCGATAAACCGGCCGGACTACCGAAAGACGAGAGGCCGATGGTCGAGAAGCTCGCCACCGAAGGCCAAGAAGACGGCGAGGCTAAGAAGAAGGAAGAGGATGGAGGTAAAGAGCATTAGTATGCTGTTGGCGGTCTGCCTCGTCCTGCTGTTGACCGCGATGCCTACGGCGGCCGCTCCAGGCGTTAGCGATAGTACGATCGTGTTCGGGCAGAGCGCTTGTTTCTCCGGTCCGAGCAAAATTCTGGGTTTGCGCTATCGGGCTGGCATTTTGTCTGCTTTCCAAGTACAGAACGATCGCGGCGGGGTCAACGGCAGGTTGCTGAAACTGGTTTCTCTCGACGATGCCTACGAGCCTGAACTGGCAGCCGCAAACGCGGAACGGTTCGTCGCCGACAACGAAGTCCTGGCCGTGATCGGCGGGGTGGGAACGCCGACAGCCAAACGCATCGCGCCGGTACTCAGGACGGCAAAAATCCCCTTTGTCGGCCCCTTTACTGGCGCTGCTTTTCTGCGCGATGCCAAGCGGTTTCCCAATGTCATTAACCTGAGAGCGGGCTATTTCGACGAAACTCAGACGCTGGTCGATCACATCCTCCGCGAGCGCGGCAAGACCCGGTTCGGCATCATCTATCAGGACGACGCCTTCGGACGTTCCGTCTTGAAAAACTACAAGACGGTGCTTGATGAGCACGGTATTCCCATCCTAGGGAAAACCGCCTTCTCGCGGAACACCCACGCCGTCCAAGCAACCCTCTTCGCCCTATCCAAGGCCGACCTAGACGCTATCTTGATCGTCGGCACCTATACCACCAACGCGGAAATCATCAATCTAGCGAATTCCCTAGGCCATGAATACATCATGGGCAACTTGTCCTTTGTCTTGTCCCGCGAGCTTAGGGAGCGGCTCAGCGCGCCAAACGATAGAATCTTGGTGACCGAGGTGGTGCCTAACCCAGAAGACCAGACCAGTAAAGTCGTGCAGCAATTCCAGCGAGCTACCCAATCGCCGAAATCGAAGATAGATCACGAACACATAATCAATGAAGTATGTCTAGAAGGTTACATATTGGGCCGCTTCGTCATCGCCGTACTAGAGCGCATGGGCGATGAACTGACGCGGGAGAACTTCATGGAACAGGCTTTGTCGTCCGGGCCGATAGCAATTGACGATTGGACCCTTGAATTCGAGCCCGGTACCAATACGGGTTCGACCTACATCCGGTTGACCGATCTCGGAGGAGAGTAGCCCTTGAAAAAGGTAGATGAATTTTCCGTCGAAGAAGTCGGCGAAGAGTGGCTACGCGAGCTGTACAAGGTTGTCGCTCTACGGCGCGGTACTATGTTCAGATTGATTACCGAATCGGCCCGCCTGTTGCTGCTCGGCAATGCAGGTGGAGCGGCGTTGATTATTGGGTTCATGAGCACGTCTTCGGGCAACGAAGACGCGGCCTACCACTGGTTCGCCTTGGCGACGCTGCTCATGTTTGCGATCGGCACCCTTGCGTCAGCCCTAACGATGATTCTGGTAGCCCTAGTCGCGGTAAAAGAGGCCCACAGCGCCGAGGAGGCCTTAAAACAATTCGTCGATGGGGAGATCGATCGCAACCAAGTGATGTTTACGGTCGGCGATATGACTTTTCGCATTGCCGACTTTGCCATGGCATCTGGCGTGGTCAGCACCGGGGGGTTCATGCTCGGCGGACTGAGCAGTCTCATCCTGATAACGCTATTCTTCTAAGCGAGAAGGTTCCTTTGTCGAGGGCACTTCTCGGCTTTCTTCTTCCGCTTCCATTCTTCGCAACCTAGGTCCGCCGGTTTGCGCCTATAGTTTTCGGTTATATCCATCATGGATTCACATTCCATACTGATCTTATTGGCGTACTCAGCCGGTATCTTTGTCGTTTCTTTTATGGGCGGGAAGCTGGCGGCCTTGGGAACCATGACGCACACGCGGACTCAGGTCGTGATGAGTTTGGTGGCCGGCTTCATCCTCGGCATCGCCATGTTCCACCTGCTACCCCACAGCCTCGATCGCATTTCCGGCTCTGCGATTGTAGAAAAAGCTGTGGGATGGATGGTGTTCGGCATGGTCCTGATGATTTTCTTGCTGCGTATCTTTCACTTTCATCAGCACGACTTCAGCAGCGAGGCGAGTGATCTGTACGATGACCACGGTCACGACCACGGTGTCGTCCATTCGCGGAGTTTATTCGGCGTTGCCATCGGCCTAGGGGTGCACACCGTGACCGAAGGAATCGCGCTGGGTACCAGCATGAGGTTGGGGCCGCCACATGAAAACGACGTCGCCTTGGCAGGCCTAGGGGTATTCCTCGCCATTATGCTGCACAAGCCGCTCGATGCGTACTCCATTATCGGCATGATGAAATCCGCCGGTCACAGCCCGCGTGCCCGGACATTGGCCAATGTCGGCTTTGCCATCCTGTGCCCTGTGGTGGCTATAGCGAGCTTTGGGGGGGTGGAATTGCTTGGCCCGGAAGAAGGGGCGGTGGTCGGCTATGTGCTGTCCTTTGCGGCGGGCGCGTTTTTGTGCATTGCCTTGAGCGACCTGCTGCCGGAGATCCATTTCCACAGCCACGATCGCGGCAAGCTCATCGTCTCCCTCCTCGTGGGAATCGGCCTCGCCTACGTACTGTATTTCATCGAATCCAGCGCCATCCACGGGCATGGCATGGAGGCGCACGAAGGGCATTAGCAATATCGCTACCTTCTCCCCCGTCTGCACCGACTCAATTCCCTTCAAACACAGCAGCAGCGAGTTCCGCGCACTCTGACCACCTATCTCCTGCGACGCCCTGCCCTGCGCGATCGCATCCACCGCTTCCTGCAACTCGCCGACGAAGCCGTCCTCACCCGGCAATGATGGCGTACTGACCTCGCCGTCCTTGGTCAACAGTTGCGGCGGCTCGCCCCAAGACGAGTTGAACTTGAGCGTGGCCTCCTCAAAGTACACGTCATAACCGTGCTCAAAAGGACAGCCCTGTTGCGCCAACCAGCCACCTTCGGCGCTGATGGCCATTGGGCCGTCGTATTGGTAGTGGACGTTGATGTACTCGACCGTCTCTCCCCGGCCAATGTATCCTTGCGCGCTGACCGCGGTGGGCATCCCGAACAAAAACTGCACAAAGTCCGCGTCGTGGATGTGTAGGTCGATTGATGGGCCGCCGGTGCGCTCTAAGTCCTCTGGTGCCCACCACGCCGGTCGCGAAATAATCCGCTTAAAATGAGCGGCGAGCACGGGGCCGTGTTCCGCGTCGTCAACGAGCTGTTTGATCAGCCGGAATTCGGGAAAATACCGCAGCACGTGGGCAACCATAAACTGCCGCTGGTGTTCCTGGGCCGCCGCCACGATCCGATCGGAGTCGTCCAAGGCCAATGCAATAGGTTTTTCCAATAGCACGTGCTTGCCCGCAGATAAAGCGCGGATGCTAGTCTCGACGTGCATGTTCGTCGGCAGACATATATCCACCAAGTCAATCTCCCCATCAGCGAGCAGCTCGTCCAACGTTTCATAGCACCGTATTCCCGACAAGTCCTGCACCCCCCCGCTGTCGCCGAAATTGCCTTGAATGTCGTTCCAATCCCCCGCGCGCTTTTTGGGGTCGCGGGAGACGATAGCTGCAACCTGGCCCCCGTTGACTTGGGCCATAGCCTTGTAGTGGGTCATGCCCATAAAACCGATGCCGACAATGCCGATATTGACCATCATTTCCTCCTTGTGTGGAGTTGCTAGGATAGGCTTGGGGGCCGACTGCTGTCAAGCTAATTGCGGCCTAAGTCGATTTGCCGTATATCAGAAGCACTATCGGCGCTGCTATCGTCATTACCTAATTCAGCAATAGCAGAAGTAGAGAAAGCCAAGGAGACCGACTATGAGTATCAGGCTCGACTTACCTAAAGAATTGGAACGTGAACTGACAACGGAAGCTACACAAATGGGGGTATCTCTCGCTGAGTACGTCTTACGTCTTCTCTCCGCTAGGTCGTCTGTTGAGGCTGCGCCGACCACGGGTGCAGAACTGGTCGCCTATTGGCAACGCGAGGGGCTCCTTGGCACGCGATCTCATACCGCTGATAGCCAAGCGCTTGCCCGTCAACTCCGTCACAAGGCGGAAAAACGAATGCGGGAATAGTCTTTGTATCTCCTCGATACCGATGTACTCATTGACATTCAGCGCGAGCATACTCCAGCGCTGACTTGGTTTGCTGGCTTGATCGAACTTCCGGCTGTGCCTGGCTTCGTGATCATGGAACTGATTCAGGACGCCCAAAATGCTGGGCAGGTTCAGCGGGCGTTGAAATTAGTCGCGCCCTTACCAGTGGTGTGGCCCACCCCTGCTGACTGCCAACGTGCCTTGACTGATTTTACGTCCTATCACCTCTCGCATAACCTAGGCTTGTTGGATGCCTTAATTGCAGCTTGTGCGATTGGTTCGTCAGCGACGCTGTGTACCTTCAACCTCAAGCATTATCGGATGGTGCCCGGCCTAGGTGTAGCCCAGCCCTATGCCCGGTGAAGCACTTTTATGAAAATAAAAATGCAAGTAAATTCCGACTGCATTACCACGCCAAGCCCCCAAGGCCAACGAGGAACCATCATGCCCAATGAAACCTACGGCATTTTGCTGGTCAGCTTCAGCAAACACAGCCACCAGCAGCATTTCATCCCCCTGTATCAGGCCCATCCCCGCCTGCGCATCATCGGCGTCGCCGACTACCCCGACATCGACCCGGACTTGTGCACCTACAACCAGCAATGGGCTGGCCAACTCGGCGTGCCCTACTCAGAAGACCTCGACGAGTCCATCGACGACCCAGCCGTCGATATCGTCAGCGTCGGCTGCGAGATCGAACGGCGGTCCGCGCTCATCGTCCGCGCGGCCGAGGCCGGTAAGCACCTGTGGATCGACAAGTTCCCCGGGGCTACCCTCGCTGAGTCCGAGGCGTCCGCAGTCGCGGTCGAGCGCACCGGCGTCCGAGCGATCATCCCCGGCTACGCCTACGGCACCCTCGCCCAACACACCCGCCAAGTCCTCGCCAGCGGCGACTTGGGCACTCTACTTGGCGTTCACGTCGATGTAATGTTCGGCAAGGGCTGGCCGCGCCCTATAACCCAACGCCGCGCCTTTGTCGCACCCAATGGCCGGTGGAAATACCCCGATATCAAAAGAGAGTTGCTGACAGTGGGTGCATACGCCGTCGGCCTAATCCAAGAATGCCTCGGCCCCATCCGCCACGTCGTCGGCCACGCCGGGGCCTTCTTCTTCCCCGAACACGGTGCTCACGGCTGCGACGATTTTGGCACCCTGACCATGACCGATGCCGACGGGCGCGTAGCCACCTTGTGCGGCGGGCGCATTGGCACGGCCTCCCATCCCCAAGGTGGACCGTCACGGGCCTACCTAATCGGCACCCGCCAGAGTGCCACCATCGACGCAAAAAGACCGGCATTGGACGCCTATCTGCGCGACTACAGCACCGGCTACGACTATCAGCCCGATCCCAAGGATCCCATGCAGTGGCACGGAGGACCGCCCGTTCCAACCGTCGCCCTATCCGAGGACACAGCGGGCCTAGCAGCCGGGCTCGACGATTTGGTCGCCGCTATCGACGACGACCGCCCGACCCGCTATGGCGTGCGCCAAGCGCGCGATTTAATGGAAATTATTCTCGCTGGCTACCGCGCCGTCGAGTGCAACGCGGCCATTGACCTGCCGCTGGAGCAAAAGCTATGACTATCGCCCTCAGCGCCCATCCGGCTCTCAACCCACTCGTCGGCCAACTCACCGCCGCCCTGCCGATCAAGAGCCTATACTATCCAGCGCGTCGGAACCCCAACACCGACCTGCCTTTTTTTAGCGACTTGCCAGCCATGCTCCAGGCAACCAGCCCCCGCGTCTGCGCCTTCCTCTCGCCGTATGCAGACCTTCACAACGACGTCCGCACCTGCCTCCAAGCTGGCGTCGCCGTCCTCTGCGCCGGGCCAGTGCCCAAGGCCAACCAGCCCATCGCCACTGGCGGCATCCATCGCGGGTCGCCCTTGTTTGCCAAGGCGCTACAGAAGCGGCGCGATCCTTCGTTTGCCGAGCCGGTCTATCTGCGCCTCGTGGCCGGCGTCCAAGAGCCGGGATTGCTACCGGCGTGGTGGGCCGCCTGTGGCCAGCTAGCCCTTGCCAGCGACCTGCTAGACGAAAGCCCTACCCAAGTACATCTTTGCGCCAACCGTCACGGCCGCGCCTATCAAGTAGTGCTGACCGCCACGGCTCCCAGCGGCGCGTCGATTCAGATAGTCGTCGCCCCGCAGTCAGCAATCGCCGAGTTGACCTTGTTGGGCCGAGGCGGCGTAATCTCAGCCAGCGCCGCACACAGCGGAATCGCCCTAGCCAGCGCCAAGGGAACCCAAGTCGTGCCCGACGCGGCAACTCCCCCGGCTGAACTAGCGTGGTTGCGCGATTTTTTGGAAAAAGAGAATGCGCCGAGCGAGCACTCAGACAACAGCGGCCAAGCCCTGCTCAGCGGCCTGCGGCGGGCGCTGAGGACGCGCCAGCCGGTTTTGGTCACTTGCTGAGAAGGATGGGGAGACGATTCATGGATCAATGGGCGACTTCATAAAAATGATGCTAAAGGACGCCAAATCCGAGAACAAATAGCAAACTCCAGCGATTACAGGTTCATTGGCTAGAAGTCCATCTCCGGTTTCAGGGTCGTATCTCGTCCGAATTCTCATGCTTCCTGATTTGTAGGCTGAGGAGTTTGGGAGAAATCGACAACCTTAGACCCATGCTCCTGCTCTTTCTGTCGCAACGCTGTCGCCAAGCGATCAAGATCATATTCAAATTGCCGGGCCAGTTCGTCTTTCGCCTTCCATACCTCTTCAATTATTTCATCTTTCATCATAGATCTTCTCCCATGAGTTCTTGTGGAGTACAGATTTCCGGACAATAATGACTATACAGCCTACAAAGTTCACGGATGCTTGGTTTCATCTCCGCGTTATCGATATGTTTGAAGTTCCAAGTCATAAGATAATCGATGCGATGAACAGCAGAGAACGCGATATGAAGCGCATCATCTATTGCTTTTTCCGGTAAGGGGCCTTCGTTTATCATTTTCCGGGCTAACTCAACCGCAGAATCTGTCGTTGTGAGTATAGGTATTCCCTCTAGGGCATTCAGTCGTTGACGGGCGGCTTCCGCATCACCTTTATGGGCTTCGGACAGCACCAACTCAGAAGTAAATAAATCAAAATGGGTACGTCGATGGGCCCACCATTCTCTTGTAAGCTCTTGCCAAGCCGCAGCCAAGATATTTTTCGATGGCTTGGCCGTAAGGTAGCTGATGATCGTCGTCTCAATATAAACTTTTTTCACCACGCTTCTACTTTTTCAAGAGTTTTCGTGGCCTTGCCCGAGTCGGCGTACCATCATTTCGGCAGCCCTTGCTCGTCGTATAGCTCCTCTTGCCAAACTTTGGACGGCGGATGGTCGTCATCGTAAGGATATTTCGCACGCAACTGGCGACCGACTTCTAACCAATGCGCCTTCTCCTCGGTGATTTCTTCCGGCGTCATCTTACGCCTCAATGGAGGAACTTTTGCGTCCAAGTCATCCAAGGCCATTTTCAGCACCCGCTCGTGAGGATCGGGGTCAGTAAGAGCCAACCGTTCCGCCAATGCCTCGATTTGGGCCTCCATTTCTGGTTTCAGAGTCGTAGACATAGAGTACCTCTTCTCCTATTCTAATGAGCGAAACTCCGTCAACAAGCGCGCAGCCCGCTGCTTAGCTTGGGCCGCCGACGCCTCTTTTACATGCTCGTACCCACGAATGCCGTCCGGCAACTCGGCGATTTCCACGGCCAGCCCATAGCTTTCTTCGGCCAGCACCGGCAAGACCTCTTCGATCAACCCGCAGTACCAACCAATCAGTTCGCGTTCCAAGCGGCGTGCCTCCGTGCGTCCGAAGAGGTCGAAGGCGGTTCCCCTCAACCCCTTCAGCCGGCTCAGCAGCACCAGCGCCGGGCGCATGCCCTTGCCGAAGCCGATCTTGCCCTTGAGCAAGCGCCGCATCGTAGGCGGATGCAGTTGCCGGACGATTTCCACCTCCCCGTCAAACAGGGCGCGCATCCGCTCCTCGCTGTTGTTGCGCGTCGCCAACCGCGCAACCTCGTATTCGTCCTTGTACGCCATCAGCTTGTACAGGCCCCGCACCACGGCCCGAGTGAGTTGCAAGCCGTGCGATAAGCCCCGATCAACTTCCCACACTTGGCGCACAAACCCCAAGTAGCGCTGGGCATACGAGACGTCCTGATACGCGCACAACTCGGCCAGCCGCACCCCCAACTCCTTCTGCCCCTCCGCATCTAAATCCGCCAACGCGGCCAGCCCCTCGTCGAGCAGCGCCCCAGCAGCCGCGTCATGAGCCAGCCGCTCCTTTACCTCGGCCAACGTTTGGTCCGCAGACACTTGCTGAGTTCCCAACGCCCGCTCCACCTGCGCCGGATCAGCCACAGCCAAGCGCCCCCAGCGAAAAGCCTGAATATTGTTCTCCACGGCCTGCCCGTTTAGGACAATGGCCTGCTCAATGGAGGCCGCTTGTAAGGGCAGCACCCCGGCCTGATACGCAGCCCCCAACAGGAGCATGTTGGCAAAAATTGTGTCCGAGAACAGCCGCTCGGCCAACCAATAGGTATCGAGGTAGATGTTGTCCTTGCTCGTGCAGCGGTCGATCAGGGCGCGCAGTTGGGCCGCGTCGGGAAAGGGCTGCATGCGCGGGTTGCGATTCATCTCCGCGTTGGCGATTTCAGCGGTGCTGACGAAGGCGCGGGTGCGCTCGGGCGCGGCGTATTTGAGGTTGTCCGGCTCGGACGCCCGCAGCAGATCAAACCCCAAGTACAGATCGACTTCCCCCGGGAAAAGGCGGTTGAACACGGGCTGCTCGGCGGCGCTTATCACCATCGGCGCTTCGACCGGCCCGCCCTTTTGCGCCAAGCCAGTGTTGTTGGACAAATACACGTATTTGCCCTCCATCATGGCCGCGTACGCAATGAGATGTGAAATCGTCACCACGCCCGTCCCGCCCCGACCCATGGCGAAGATCGCGTACGGCCGGTTCAGCGGGCACTCCGGCGGCTCTGGCAACTCGTCCAAAGGCTCCGGACGACGACGGCGCAAACGCGTGCCCTTGGCCGGCTTGACCACGGCAAAGGACGGGCACTCGCCGTCGATGCACAGCCCATCTTGAGCGCATTGGGCCTGCCGAACCTGCGTCTTGTCGCCGAACTCGGTCGCCACGCTGTAGAGCGCGGCGCAGCCTTCGGACTGGGCGTAACAGTCGCCGCAGCCCTCGCAAATATCCTCGTCAATGAGCACGTACTCGTCGGGCGTCAAACCTTGGCGGCGGCGACGACGGCCCTTCTCGGTGGCGCATTCCTTGTCGAGGATGAGCACCGTGGTCCCGGCAATCTCCTTAAACTGCTCAAGGGCCTCGGCGTGGCGCTCCAAGCCGAAAACCTCGATCCGCTCCCCGTCCAAGTGGCGATAGCGCGTAGTATCCTCGCTGACGATCCCCACCTTCACTACCCCCAGCCCCAAAAGCTCCTGCACGACATCCGACACCGGCCGCTGTCCCCCAGGCGTCTGCCCACCGGTGAGCGCGACTGCCCCGTTAAAAAGCAGCAAAAAGGTGATGTTCACTTCGCCTTGGACGCAGCTTTGAATCGCGCCGCGGCCGCTGTGGAAATAGCTTCCGTCGCCCAAGTATTGGTAGATGTGCTGGTTGCCGTTGAAGGGTGCCCAGCCGCTGTAAATGGACCCACCAGCCCCCATGGTGGGGATGTACAGCACGCCGGAGTCGTAGGCTTCAATCGCCCGGATAGAGGAGCAGCCAATGGCCCCCCCAGGCTTTTCGTGCAAATCGCGGAAGGTGTTGTACGGACAGCCGCCGCAGGACATGGGCGTGACGCGGGGCACGGTCGGATAGGTGCGGTCGAGCACGCGCTGGAGTTCGGCGAGGCGCTCGGGGGATGCCCCCAGACGCGGGCCGAGCTTGAGCGCCAATTCCTCGGGATCGACTTCGCCGTGCGCCGGAATCAGCGGCTGCCCGTCCTCGTCCCACTGGCCGTACACGGCCTCCACATCCGTTCCCCACAGCGCGGCTTTGACGCCCTCTTCGACAAAAGGGCCAGGCTCTTCGACCACGTAGATGTGCCGCAGACCTCGGGCGAAGGTGCGCACAACCTCGTAGTCGAGCGGATAGCTCACCGCGAGGTGCAACATCGGCACGCGCAGCCCCAAATAGTCGAGGGCCTGCCGCACGTCCGCGTAGCTCTTGCCCACAGCGACGATGCCGACCCCACCGCCTGCATCCGCATCCACTATGCGGTTGAGGTCGTTGGCGCGGACATACGCTTCCACCAGCGGCCACTTTTCCTCCACCAGTTGCTGCTGCATGGGCAATGCGCCCGTAGCCATGACGATCTGGTTGAATCGCTTGGCAAACGCGCGCTCGGGCAAGGCGATGTCTGGCCGCACACCGGCCAAATCGACCGTGCTCGCGCCATCGCACACCGGCGTTGCCAGCTTGAGCGCGGTTACCACGCCAGCGTGGCGCGACAGGGCGACCGCGTGCAGCCCCAAGCGAATGACGTCCTCGATGCTGGCCGGATAGAAAATCGGCACCATGCTGCTGCGCAACACCCAATCGCTGGCCCCGGGCGAGACCGAACTCTTGGAGCGGTGATCTTCTCCCGACAGCAGGACCATGGCTCCGCGTGCCCCCGTGCCGCTGAGGTTGGCCAACCACACCTCGTCGGGAATCCACATCGTGCCGTGCGCCTTGCCGTACCAAAAGGCATCTATGTCCCCACTGGCCGCAAACTGGCTGCCTAATACAGCAGAAGCCGCAGTTTTCTCGTTGATGCCGAACTGATGCACCGTGCGCCCCAGTTCGTTGAGCATTTCGAGTTGGGCGACGACCTTCAGGTCCAGCCCACCCAGCGGCGACCCTTCATAGCCGGTGAAATAGGTCTGGTTGACGTGGCCGGTGGCTTGGTCGCGCTCCTGTTTTTCGCGCACAAGGCGCACAATCGCCTCCATACCCGTGAGAAAGACCCGGCCATCGCGCTGTAGAAATTTGTCCTGAATGTCCAGCTTCATAAGAGGCTCTTGAGCTACGCCCTCCCGGTAGCTCTTGTCCGTTATCCTATATTGTATATATAATAGACAACAGTACCACAGACATACGCCACCCTTTAATCCACAACGTAGAGTTAGCAATGGCCGAAACGATTGACGAACTCACCATCCAGTACGAGGAAGACGGCAAGGTCTTGCGCAAAGAAGTGGCCAAGGAAGTGCTCAGCAAAGGGGCTTGGGCGACGATTATGTACCTCTACCAAGACCTCAACCGCACAACCGGCGAATACGGCCCGAGCAAAATATCCATTCGCCGCTACCAGAAGCGCGACGGCACCTTTTTGCAGCGCAGCAAGTTTGAGGTGTCAAGCGCCGCGCAAGCGCGCGCGATCTGCAGCAAGATACAAGACTGGTTCCCCCCAGAATAGACGCGCAGCTTACCCTGCTCTGCTAGCGACCTTCACCTTCACGCGGTGCCAGCCTGTGCGGCCATCGTACAGATCGGCTCCAGCGTCGGTCCGCGGCTGGGAGTCCCCCTCGCTATCCGTTGCCCGCGCGACGATTTCGTACTCGCCCGACGCGGGCAATGCCCATTCGTACGCCCACGTGACCCAAATGTTGGGCAAGCGCTGGGTGGTAATCTGCGCCTCGTGCCAAGCCCGCCCGCCATTGGTGCTAACCCGCACCGATTCGACCGTGCGCTCGCCAGCCATGGCGATCCCGTGGATGATAAACGAGCTGCCTTCGACCCCGCGCAGGGTTTGCAGCACCACTGAAACGCCGCCGTTGGCAGGGTCTTTCACATCGTCCCACACCGACAGGGGCGCGTCAATCCGCGAGTTCACGGTCGCCACGGCCTCGTCCGACCACTTGAAGGGCTTGTTCTCGGGCTTGCTTTCCCAATAGCCTAAATACTCTTCGTCGATCAGCTCGATGCGGGTGATCCACTTGGGCATCTTCTGGCCGTAGTGCCCGGGGTTTATCAAGCGCAGGGGAAACCCGTGCTTGGAGGGCAGCGGCTCGCCGTTCATTTCCCAAGCGAGAATCACCTCGTCGCGGAGCGCGCGATCTAGCGGAATCGACGTGGTATAGCCATCAGAGCTGTCGCTGTAAAACTTGACCCGAATCGCCTCGCTCTTGATCCCGGCCATGTCGAGCACGTTGGACAGCGGCGTGCCGCCCCACTCGGCATTGCCCACCAACGGTCCGCCGATCCAGTTGCCAATGCACTGCATGGTCAAGACCTGCCGCTGCATGGGCAGCGCAGTAATATCCGCGTACGTCAAGCCCGCCAGAGGCTGATCCACCAACCCGTCCACCGCCAAGCGCCAACTATTGGCCGAGATCTTCGGGTCGTAGTTTTTCCCGTTAATCGACTGGAGATAGTGCCGCGCATTGGAAGTAATCGGCGGCAGCGGTAGCATGTCTGCCATCTCTTCCACGGACATCTCTTCCATGTCCATGTCCATCACGTCCATGTCCGGCCCGGTGGGCATGCTCTTGAAGCGCACCTCGTTGCCGTCGCAACCCCAAGTGGGGAAAATCGCGGTGGCGATAGCCGCCCCGCTCGACTTGAGAAACTGACGTCTAGTTGATCTGTTCATGACAACTCCTTCAGCGAATGAGGGCCAACCCTAGGCCCAACGACGATCCGGCTCCGATGTTCTCGCCCTGGAAAACCGACTTCCACAACAAGTCGATCCACAGCGGGCCAGCCACCCGCACGGCCACATTGCCACCTACTTCGGTGAAATCCCCCTCTGAAACTTGCACTACTCCGACCACTCCCCCCTCTGAGTCCGCCGCGAGTGTGTACACACTGGCGACAAAGCCCTTGGCGAACAGCCACGGACGCGGCGTAGCCCCTAGCTCGACAAAATAGGACACTTGGTTGGAAAACGGGCCGCCGCGCAGCTTGTATCCCACCTCGCCACCCGCGTAGAGCGGCAGCGGATAGAGCGACAACCCCGCCAACAGTCGCGCACCTTGGTCGGAATAACCAGTGCCAAGGGCCGGGTCGAACTCGCGGTCGTACCCGCTGGGGAACGCAACATTGACCTGCGGCGACAGCACCAGTCTGCCCCCGGTAAGCTGGTATTTCGCGCCGAGATGCACGTCGCCCAGCCCCCAAGTGATGCGCTCGACCAAGCTATCCTCAGACACCAGCCGTCCCGCGCCGACCTGCCCGGTCAGCGTCAATCGCTCGACCAACCCATACTCCCCGTAAACGAGGAGCTGGCGGGCGCGGAATTGATTGTCGTCCATGCCCATGCTGGCGCGTTGGCCCATGTCGTTAAATACCTCAGTGGTCGAGTAGTGGATCCCCGAGAGCTTGGCGTAGTAGCCTCCCTTGGGCTGACTCCAAGCTCCGGCCCAGCCATCGCCGGCCCAACACAGGGCCAACAGGCCCATTGCTAACCAACGCATTTC
>JAJEEZ010000527.1:0-5072 GCA_022820705.1 Candidatus Latescibacterota bacterium
TTTGGGCCGGTCGAACTGCTGGTCAACAACGCCGGAATCGCCTATACCCAAGAGCACGGCGAGTTCGGTTTTGCCGAATGGGAAAGGATGTTTGCGGTCAACGTTCACGGGCCGTTTTTGACTACTTGGGCCGTCAAGGACGAGATGATTGCGCGGCGCTTTGGGCGGATTGTCAATATCTCCTCGCTGGCCGCTTGGCTGCTCAAGCCGAACATGATCCACTACGCTACGACCAAGGCGGCAGTCATCGCCTTCACCCGGCAATGCGCCCAAGCGTTTGCCGAGCACAACGTGCGGATCAACTGCCTAGCGCCAGGGCTGACAGATACCGAACTGGCGCGCTCGGCCAATCCCGGCCAAGTCGCCGAGCTCATCGCCAGCACCCCGCTGGGGCGGATGGCCGATCCGGCGGAGATGGCGTCGGTGGTTCGCTTTTTATTGTCCGAAGAGTCCAGTTTTATCACCGGACAGACGATTACCGCCTGCGGCGGACGGTCGTAGGGGCAACCCTTGTGGTTGCCCAAACTCCGGCCCCAAGGTACACCTAACGGAAATCTGGGTGTCGTATGATTGAAGAAAGGCAAAGGTCCATGAGCAACCAGATATACGAGCAATACGGCGCGGCGCGTCCCCGGTCGCAGGAGTACTTTGTCCGCGCCTGCAAGACGCTCAGCGGCAAGGTGGGACACGACCTGCGCTACGCAACGCCAGTGCCGCTTTACATCGAGCGGGGGGTCGGCGGCCGCAAGTGGGACGTCGATGGCAACGAGTACATCGACTTCCTGCTCGGCAACGGGGCCCTGCTATTGGGGCATGCGCCCGCCGAAGTCATAGGGGCTATCGCCGAGGCGGTGGGACGCGGGACGCACTTTGGCAACGACCATCCACTGCACATCGAGTGGGCCGAGCGCATCCAGACGCTGGTCCCCTCAGCCGAGCGCGTACGCTTGGTCAATTCGGGAACGGAGGCCACCCTGCTGGCGCTGCGCTTGGCGCGGGCGTTTACCGGCCGCCGCAAGATCCTGCGCTTTGCTGGCCACTTCCACGGGTGGCACGACGACGTGATGCGCGGCGTGCAGCCGCCCTTTGACGCGGACGGCTCGTTGGGCATTCCGCCGCAGGTGCGCGAGCACGTGGTCTGCGTGCCGGCGGGAGATGCGAACCAAGTCGCCGATGTCCTCGACGCGGACGGCGATATTGCCGCGGCGATTATCGAGCCGTCGGGAGGATCGTGGGGAAGAGTGCCCTTAGCGCCGGAGTTTTTGCGCGATCTGCAAACGATGACCAGCGAGCGCGGGGTGATATTGATTTTCGACGAAGTGGTCACCGGCTTCCGCTTTAGTCCGGGCGGTGCGCAAGTGCTCTACGGGATACGGCCGGACCTGTCTTGTTTCGCCAAGGTGGTCGCCGGTGGCATGCCCGGCGGGGCCGTGGTGGGACGAGCGGACATTATGGAACTCTTCGACGTGACGGGCGATGCCCGTCCGCGGGTGGCGCATCAAGGGACTTTTAACGGGGCACCGCTTTCGGCTGCGGCTGGAATCGCCGTGCTCAAGCGCGTGGCCACGGGCGAGCCGATAGACCAAGCCAACGCCCGCGCTGCTGAACTGCGCACCGCTTGGGACGAAGTACTGGAACGCCGAGGTATCGCCGGATACGTGTACGGGGTGTGTTCGACCTTCCACGTCTATTTTGAAACCGATCGCCAGCGCGTGCAAAAGGCCCACAGCCGGGCGGATTTGCACACAACCGAGGCCGAGCGGCTCAAGGGAATGCCGGGCAAGCTGATCGAAGAGTACCAGCGCCATCTGCGCTTTTACGGAGTCGATAACATGAGCTCCACCGGCGGCGTGCTCTCGTCGGCGCACACGGCCCAAGATGTCGCGGAGGCGACTGCGGCATTTGCCCAGACGGTTGACTCGCTTTTGGCGCAAGGGTTGATTCTGACATTGTAGCACTGCGGCCTTGCCGTATGACGAAGTCGTCAGTAGTTTTTTGTTACATTCCCTTGACATTTTGCCGCGAGGAACGTCTATGGCCGAAGTCGTTCGCCACAACTGTGGTTTGACCGTAGCCCACTCTCTGCACGACGCCTACCGCTTTATTCATTCGCTACAGCATCGGGGCCGGGAGGCGGCCGGTATTGCTGCAGTAGGCGATGGCCGCATCGACGTGATCAAGTGGAAGGGCGGGGTCTCGCGCTTCGACGTAACCGACCTCCACAAAATTTTCCTCAGCCCCAATTACCACACCTACATGGCCCATGTGCGCTACGCCACCCGAGGCTCGAAGGACAAAATCCTCGAAGAGGCGCATCCGCACGTCATCGGCGGCACGGTTGAGCACCGCGACAACCACATCCTGATCTGGGATTGCGACGTGGCGGCCGTCCACAACGGCCAAGTTGACCGGGCCTTCTTCCAAGACTCGGCGGCTCCCCTGCACCTGTATTCGAGCTGCGACACGGAGGCTCTGCTCTACCTCTACCGCGAGCGCGGCGCACACAACTTCCTCAAAGAAGTACCGGGTGCCTATACCTTGGCCATCGCCGACAAGCGCGAGCGCGACGTAATCGCAATCCGCGATCGCACCGGGATCAAACCTGGAGTGCTCGGCTGGAAAGACGGCAAGTACGTGATGGCCTCGGAGGACATCGCCTTCCGCAAAAACGGCGGCGAATACGTCGAGGACTTGGAGCCGGGAGCGATCTACCATCTCACGCCCGAAGGAAACTACCACAAGGAAGTTGTGGTATCGACCAACCTCGCCTATTGCTTTTTTGAATGGAACTACATCACCGACCTCGACTCGATCATCAACGGCGTCAGCGTGCGCCGCATCCGCGAATCGCTAGGGGAGATACTCAGCGAGGAATTTCTGCCACCCGACGTCGATCTGGTTACGTACCTGCCGCGCTGTCCCGAGGTGGCGGCCCGCGCCTACGCCAAGCAGGCGGAACTGCCCTTTGAACCCGTGTTCTACAAGATGCGCGGCGAGCGCTCGTTCCAAGGTTCGACCGCTGGCGAGCGCAAGAACTCGATTGACCAAAACCTGCACCTTTTGCCCGGGATGGCGCAAAAGCTCAAGGGCAAGACCGTGATCCTGATCGATGACAGCATCATCCGCGGCAACAACTCCAAGCGCGCCTGCGACCTGCTCTACGAGGAAGCTGGCGTCGAGCAGGCCTATTTGGTGAGTTACACGCCGCCGATTGGCATCATTGGCGACGATGGCGTGCCGAGGGGATGCACCTTTGGGGTGGATATGCCGCCGGACCCGCCGCCGGGCGACGAGTTTATCGCGCGTGGACGCACGGCCGAGGCCATCGGCGAGGCGATGGGGATGCCCGTGATTTACTTGTCGCAGCAGGGGATGTTAGAAGCCTTTGCGCGCGCCGGCCTGCCCGAGCGCGACTTGTGTACGTACTGCATTGGCGGGCGCATGCCCTTTGAGGCGGCCGGATCGCTGATCCAAATCGGCGACAGGCCCCAGCTCGACTTGTGGCGGGCTTGAAGGTCTGATCCTAAAAAGACCCAGTACATCCGCTTTATCCTGCTCTAGGCTTGGGCCGCTATTCGCCCCCCAGCATTTCGACCCAGCTTTCGGGGTCGTCGGTCTCAATTCCGGTAAACAACTCCAGTTCTTGCTCCATCCACAAAGTATTACCCGGCATCAGCTCGCTCAGCGGGCCGACGTTTTCGATCTCGCCAAAACGCGGCTTGCCGTCGAATACTTCAGGCGTGGAGTTGAACATCGTCACCGTGCCGCCGTCTTCGGGGTATTCGGCGTTGGCTACGTGGGCAACCGTAGATTTGAGCGCATTTCCATTCCATACAAAGGCGATCCAACCGGCGTCGCTATTAGTGCCGACCTTGTGCCAGCCGTTTTGCGGCTTGATCCGATAGTCGAGCGCGAGGGCGAGGGGGCCTAGGTGGATGCCGCTTTCGTTGGGGTCGGTGCTCGGCCAGAACAGCAGGCTGCGGCGACCCGTGCTGCGCCAAGGTACGACGCCGACGCCCGCATCGGGGCGGATGACGTTGAGGGCCCAACAGGCGATGCGGCGCTTTGCAGTGCGCATGTTTTTGAAGCCGTGGCGGATCTGGAGCACAGGCCGTTCGCTGTCGAGCGCGACTTCCATGATGAGCTGTAGGCCCGAGCTATCGTCCGGGGCAGCGGTGAGGCGCACGGAGCGCGCACCGATCATCTCAGCGGTAGCCGGTTGCAGGGCCGGCAGCCCGGATGCGGGAATCTGCGTCGGCTCAAAAAACCACGAGCGCACGCCGATGTATTCGTATTCGCGATAGACGTGGAGGGGGTTTTCGCCGCCTTTGAGGCGGAAGGCGAGGACTCGCGGATAAGGTTCGGCGATGGTAAAAGCCTCGGCGCGGTCGTTTTTGAGCCAAAAACCAGTAAAGCCTTCGTACTGGTCGGTTTGGGCGGCTAGGGGCAGGGCGGCTAAGAGTAAAAAACAGCAGGCGATGCGCATGAGATTCCTCTGCTTTAAGGGTAGGAGACGGCCAAGGAGTTGTCGGCGGCCAATTAATTGTGCATGATAGGGCCTCCGAATATACTCGTCAACGCAACAAAGGAGAAAACCAATGATCGTCGAAGAAGTACGGCTGTGGAAATTGACTCGTCGCCACGTGCGCGAGCGGCTGGAACAGGGCCTGATCAAGGGGGCAATCCTGCCCACTGGTAGCACCGAGCAGCACAACGAGCACTTGGCGATGGAGCACGATACCGCCAGTGCGGCGCATGTGGCGCACCAAGCGGCCTTGCAACTCTATCCGCAAGTGGTGGTGGCCACGCCTTTGTCCATAGGCATATCCGAGCACTGGATGGAGTTCCCCGGCACCTTGAGCCTGCGGCCAGAGACCTTCTTTGCCGTGGCCTACGACGTGTGCGAATCGCTCAAGCGGCACGGGGTTGAGCACATCCTGATATGCAATGGCCACGCCGGCAATGGCCCCTTGGGCGGCCAAGTCGAGGAGTTCAGCAAGCGGCTGGATATGGATGTGCAGTTTTATTCGTATTGGACGGCTTATTCAGAGGAATTAGTCGCCGAAGTGCTG
>JAJEEZ010000339.1:0-5600 GCA_022820705.1 Candidatus Latescibacterota bacterium
GCCAGCGGAGTGCGGTGAAATTCGTGGCGCGTGATCGAGCCTACTGTAGAAGAAGCCTGGCCCTCAAAGCCCTTGCTTGGGTCATCCGAAGGAGGATGGACGATGATGTCCATGCCGTCCAGCGGCATGTAGATCGCCTGCTGCCAAGGCACAAAGGGGTCTAGGATTTGCTCAAACGGCAAGGCGGACCGCACTGAGTCGGTAAAGGACGGAACCGCATCGGCGGCGACCATGAAAAGCTCGTCCGCCAGCGGGGTATTGTAATCCAGATAATTCAATTCACTAACCAGTTCCCAATCTTCTTGACCCACATCGAGATAAACGCGAGCGTGGCTCGGCAACCGCGTCTGGGCATCTACCTCGACTTCATACAGGATATCCGACGGGGTCTTAATACCCAGGGAGGAACGCCGCCAGATCGAAAAAAGTATCGTCGGGGCCCGATCCTCGCGCTCAATCTGGTAGCTCCAAGACTCTAGTTGTTCGCTCCCGGGCAGGGCCAGTTGCTCGGCGACCCTATCTATGGACCACGCGCTTTCCGCGGCCCGGTCTTCCCCATACCAGACGCCGTCCATGTAAACCCGCATTTTGGCGTCGTTTACCACGGCCTCGCGCCGCGCCGCGCCGGTACCTACTTCAGAGCGGAAAAAGTGCGGTGCCTTGATCCATTGCTGCACTGGCACCTGTTCTCCCTTTTCCCCGCGAAACCAGCCCTCCACGCGCACGGAGTGCAGCTTACGCACCTCGGCTACCACTTCCGCCCACGCCGAAGTGCTCCCTTGCCACAGCACCCCAAACACGACCCCAGCTAGCATGGCGGCTAGCCCTGACAGGTACACTGGCCGCGGTAGCCGCTGCCAAAATGCCGCGAGCTGCGTTTTGCGCTCGTCCTTCTCCTCTGCGCGGATTGCCTCCAGCGCGTTGGTTCGTGCCGCCGCAAAAAGCGCGTCCGATGGCTCGGCAGTGCCAATGTCAGCACTTAGCCCCAGCACGGTACGCACGGCCTCCAAGTCGTCGGCCGCTTCTGGATGCTCGGTCAGATAGGTCTCGATCTGTCGCGCTTCCGCAGCCGATAGCTCGCCGCGCACGTAGTCGCTCAGTTTGCTTTCAAATTCGGCTCTGTCCATGGTGCTTAGTCCTTGCAGCCAGCACCCAAGTGGGCGCGGATCTTTTTAAGTGCTTTGTACTCGCTGGCTCTGGCTGACTCCTCGCTGCATCCCAGTCGCGCGGCGATTTCGGCAAAGGGCCAGCCCTCGAAGTTGCGCAGGGCGAAGACGGTGCGCTGGCGCTCGGGCAATTCAGCGGCTAAGTCGCGCACTCGGTTCATGAGCAAGCGGTGTTCGGCTTCTTTATCGGCATCGGTTTCTACTGCGATATCTTCATCTTCGCAAAGCAGCGCCCGATGTTGATACCGCCGGATTTTGAAGGCCGCGTTGGTCGCCACCCGGCAAAGCCATGCCTTGTGATGGGCGATGATCTCGCCGCGCACACAGGCAGCGTGGAAGCGCAGGAAGGTTTCCTGAAAGACCTCCTGCGCTTCGTCGGCATTGGCGACGATCTTATAGGCCACTTTGAGCACTAAGCGTCCGTAGTGCTCTACGGCTTCGGCGCTTATGTCGGCTGGTCGGCGCAAAACTTCCTCTCTGTAAGGATGTCGATTAGGGCGACGTACAGGAGGCGAATGGTTAAGGATTGCATGAACCCCTCCTTTGCGAAAGAGGGCGGGTTGGCCGGTAGCGATTTGTCCTATATGATCCACAAAGCGCGACTATGTGAACCGTGAAAATAAAAAAAATCTCCTCGCACGATCGCGAGTAAACGCCGGCACCCTTTTCCACAAGGGTGCCGGCGTTGATAAAAGTCGCTGCTAGGTCAGCGCGTCGTTCTCGATTTGAGCGCTCCCCAAGTGACGGCCTCGACCGCGGTCTCAGGATGGCTAGCTACTATTATGGTATTCCGACTCGCGTATTTCCCCATTACGCCGTCAACTGCGACCTCCGCCACCACCCGGTACTCACCCGGTGGCAGTGGCATGTCCGAGGTCAGGCCGCAAACTCCGCCGTTGGTGTGCTCTGTTCCCGACACGTCGCTCCATGCGGAATCCCATCTGCCACTTGGTCGTGCGGATAGAATACCTCGCGTCGTTGATGGTGAAGCCTCCCGCGAAGCACCCTGAGTCCCCTGTAAGGGCGTAAGAGCCCACCCTCACTTTGTACCCTCCATCTTCAGTGCTGTGGAGCCCGACTTCTGGATCTTCCGTTACTTCGAGCCAGTCAACGGGCGTGTATGCATCTGCGAAAGTGGCGGACGCCAGTGCAAGTAGCAAAACGATAGCCTTCATGATCGTCCTCCTTCGGGTTGTGAGTTGTCGGATGAACCAGTCGAGCAATTCCGATTATATGGCCGAAAATAGAAAAGAATTCGGCTGCTTGGAGTTATAGACGACCTCTACAAAGCGCCACATCGCCCGCTCTGGATCCCAAACCAGGCGACAGAAGAAGGGAGTGCAGATCGGGCTTTTAGATCCGGCGAACTCCGCAGGCTCTTCGGCGACAAACGCGATGTCGGTAAAGATCCGCTTCTCGCCAGCTCGCAGCGCCCCTTGAACCTCTTTCTGCAATTTGAACTTGGCCTTGGCGGCGTCCCTTGGGTAAGCACGATAGCTCTCGTACCGATCTTGCATCTCGAATACCTTAAATGTGCTGTGGCGCAAGAAGGCATTGCCAAAGCGGTATTCACAGCCCTGGTAGTCGAGTACAGCGCGGTGCATGGCTTGGAAGAGCTCAAAGGGCGTGTCCCCTTTGGGAATTCCCCAGTTCTCTAGGGTCTTTTTCATGTGCTGCAAGGCCGTGGGGTTGTTGATGCCCTCGCGGAGGTAAAACTCGGCAGCGATGCTGTCATTACCGGAGACGGAGAAGGCGACCAAAAAGTCGTAGAGCCAGTCGCGCAGGTCGGCTTCTTGCTCGGGAGTGATGGAAATGTCCGTGGCGACGGGAATGGACTCAATGGCCTTCCACAACTTAGGGCCAGCTTTGACTTTGATTTTCTCCACAGTGTGGACATAGTCAAGCAAGCCTTGGAGTTTGTCGAGACGGGGATCAAAGCCGCCGTGCGGATACTTGGTTTCGACTGCGGCTGCGCTGGATACGCCATAGACGGCGATCAGAGCGACACATAGGATGCGAATGGCTAAGGGTTGCATGATGTCCTCCTTTGCGGAAGAGTGCGGGTTGTTGCTCCGGCCGGTAGCGCGTTTGTCCTATATGACCCACAAGGCGCGACTATGTGAACCGCAAAAACAAAAAAACCGCCTAGTCGCCTAGGCGGTCGCGCACATAGCTTTTGCGGCATGTTCGCTACCGCTCGACTCCCGAGTAAATCGTGATAAAGCTCCGCGTCGTCAATTCGCTCCGCCGACCCTCAAAGTTGGTCCGCGTTAGCTCAAAGCCCAAGGTCGTAGTCAACCGGTAGCCTAGGTAATCCGAGAAATTGATCAGTTGTGCCGTGGTGGTCAGCCCGCGAAAGCTATCCTCTGCACCGGGTGGCGTGGGATTTTGCAACTGCGCAAAAATCTCGTATTCCACGCCAACCGCGACAGTGCTTCGGCGCAGCAGTGGGAAGCGGAATACCAGCATCAGCAGTTCGTCGAGTTCTAGGCGCGCTGGCGTCCCCGCAAGCACGGGCCGGCGGCGCGAGAATTCGCTCTTCCAACGCGGCATCAAGGTGTACCCCCCCGCGCTCAAGCGGTACTCCGCCTTGTTGATTACGCCCAAAAACGAGGCTGTCTCGCGCAAACCCCTCAACTCCAGATCGATCCGATCGTCTAGTTGGCGGTAGAACTGCCACTTGGCCTTGTGCTCCAGACGCAACCCCGCAAAAGGCCGCTGCTCCCAGCCAAACCACGACGTGTTCAGGACGGTATTGCGCGCTGCGAAGGGATCATCCACTCCGTATAGCGCCCCCCGCGTATTGGGCCGCTGCCTCCACTGGAGGACGGGGTCGGCGATATTGTCCCGCACTTTGCGCAAATCTTGGAAGAGCCGCACCCGACCCCAGCGGTTGAAGTCGCGGTCGAACGTCAACACTCCATAGAGGGCCTCGCTGCGCTCCGCAGCCGCTAGGCGATGTATGTCCGTCCTGCCCAACATCAGCCGCGCACCCGGCAGCAGATGGGCACCGACAAAGACGTTGTAGCCCTCCCGGTCGCGGCGGTAGGGTAGATCGGCCTCCTCGTCGTTTTCAAAGCGATCGATGGTGCCGTTGTGGTTCATGTCAATCCCGTAGAGGAATTCGGGCCGGTCCGAGTAGAAGCGCAGAAAGGGTTCCTCGTAGTCGGGGATAAAGTCCGGTCTGAAGTCGTTGTCGTTTTGGTTGAAATCGGAAATAAAGTCGTTGTTCTCGTCCCATCCGGGAAAGACATCGGGGTCCCCCGGTCCCCAGCCCTTGCGCCGCCAGTCGGGACGGCGATCCTGATCGTCGTTGTCATCGACGAACTCGTAGAGCGCAAAGTTGTTGCCGTAGTCGAGCGTGCCCTCCTTCTCGGCGGTTATCATTGAGGTCTGGTACGTCGGATCAACGCTGAATGCCTCGGCGAAAAAGAAGAACGGGTAGGGCGTGTTGGAGAGGTTGGCTAACCAAGCTAGGGCCTCGTCGCCGGTGGCATGGTGCTGTTTGCGATTGGGATTGGGGAACTGCCGGTAGCGGCTATTGATGTCGATCTCCGCGTATCCGGCGAACCCGCCTAGGTCGGTCAACTCGAAGGTGAAGCCGGCGATCTGGTTAGCTGTCGGCAGCCCGTAGTCGAAGGCCAACACCAGCTGGTTGGAACCGTCGTGGACATTGCCCCGTGCCCGGGCCACTGGCAGGAAGACGATATTGTCGCCGGCGTTGACTTGGTTGTCAGAGGCGACTTCAATCAGGTAGTCGTTGGCCACCACCAGTTCCACTGCGATCCGGGTAATCTCGGTCGGGTCAACGCCGATGTAGCCGGCGTCGGCTAGGTCGTAGCGCACCAAGATCTCTTCTAACCCGTCCGTGGCCAAAAAACCGTGGCGCTGGAGGCCGCCCTCGATGAGCGGCCGGAAGCCGATCTCGCTGGCGCGCGTCTCATTTCCCTCCAGATCGTACACCAGCAGATCGCTGGCAAAAAGCGCTCCCCCTCCTTTGCCGTCCTCGGGAGAATCGTCGCGGATGCGCAGCTCGATCATCGTCACGGGCGTGAAATTCAGCGCCTCGGTTAGCTGCCCTTTGAAGATATCGCCGTTGACTGCCTGCCGCAGGGTCTGCGAGTGATGCGCGTTGACCAGTGTGCCCCCAACCTTGACGAAGTCGCCGACTTGGACCTGCACCCTGCCACCAAACAAGTTGGTAGCGTTGGTGCGCTGCTCGAACTGCGTCCCGAAGACATTTGAGATCACGTCGGGTTGCGAAATCCGCGACATCAACAGCGTCGCTTGGTACTTGTCGGAGGCGTAGTCGATCTGCAGGCCGTTGAAGTTTGGCTTGGAGAACGTCATCGGCGTCAGGGTGGTGCGGATGCGGTTGCCGACGGTGATGGCGTAGTGGTACTCCCCCTTGTGGTCGGAGGCGACCACAAGGTT
>JAJEEZ010000641.1:0-5337 GCA_022820705.1 Candidatus Latescibacterota bacterium
GCGGCCACTACTCCGCCCTGCTTCCAGTTGCCCCCGAGCATCCAGCGATTGTGCCGCGCCTGTTCAATAAGCTCGCCCGAACCGACCAACAGGGATCCGCATGGTGCCGCTAGAGCCTTCGATAGCCCTAGGGATACTGAATCGGCGCAGGAGGCCAACTCTTGGGGCTCAACGCCCAACCCGATACAGGCGTTGAAGAACCGTGCCCCATCGAGGTGCACTGGTATCCCGCGTTCCGCGGCCCACCCCGCCAACTCGTTCATATGATCCATTTCAATCAAGGTGCCGCCGGGGGTATTGACGGAATTCTCCAGACAAAGCAGGCTCGGTTCCGGCCCTTTGATCTCCAGTTCTTCGACCAGCAGCCGCGTACTGCCCGCACACGTCTGGTCCGCCACTAGTGCAAATTCGACGCCAGTGACTCGCCGCATTGCCGCGCCTTCGTAGTCGAATATGTGAAAACGCTCGCCCACGAGGATTGTTGCACCGGCTTCGACGTGAGACATCACGGCAGTTAGATTGGCCATGGTGCCGCTGTGCACAAAGAGCGCCGCTTCTTTGCCCAGCAAATGCGCTCCTCTTGCCTCCAACTGATTTATGGTAGGATCGTCGCGAAAATCGTCGTTGCCCACTTGGGCTTCAGCCATAGCTCGGCGCATGGCTGGCGTCGGCTGGCTTGAGGCATCACTGCGAAAATCGAGAATTTTGCTCAAGTATGGTTTTCTCCCCACATAATCGGGACCGCCCCCGTTTGCGGTGTTCCTCAGACCGCGACTCCTTCAAGCCACGGCAGATCCACCTCAATGCCAAAGCCGGGCGCGTCGCTGGGCACGAGGTAGCCGTCTTGGATGGCTGGCGTGCCGGGCAACAGGGTCATCTCGTGGAGGGGTACCCCGGGCGGGGACACGCTCTCCGAGCGTTCTCCCCAGACGATGGCGGGCATGGCAAAAGAAAGGTGCTGGCCGTAGGGGTAGTTCATGCCAGCGTGGGCAATGACTGAGACGCCTGCGGCCTCGGCGAGGTGGCAGATTTTGACTCCAGCCGTTATGCCCCCGACCCAGAGCACGTCTGGTTGCAGGATATCGACGAAGCGGCCGTCGAGCGCTTGGGCAAAGGTGCGCGGCAAGTACCAGTGCTCGCCCGAGGCGAGGGTTTGCCAAGGAAGCCGCTGGCGCACTTGGGCGTAGCCGATCCAATCGTCGGCGGGCAGGTAGTCTTCGATCCACTTTAGGCGGTAGGGACGGAGCATCTCGGCGAGGCGGACTAGGTGTTCCACGTCCTGCGACAGCCAGCAGTCGAGGCACAGCTCGATGTTGTCGCCGATGAGCTGGCGCGTGGTGGCTACGAGTTCCTCGATTTTCTTGAGGCCGTCGAGGCCGTCGGCTGCGCCCCACGGGGTAAAGAGCTTGGTCGCCTTAAAGCCTAGCTCCATGTACCACTCTTGTTCAAATCCAGAAGCATAGCAGAAAATTTTGTCCTTTTGCGGGCCGCCGAGCAGCTCGTACACAGGTCTTTGCAGCAGCTTGCCCTTGAGATCCCACAGCGCAGTATCCACGGCGCTGATGGCGTAGCTGGCCAGTCCTTGGCCGCCAAAGGGCGCGGTGGAGCGCACCATGACGTCCCATAGCTTTTCCGTGGCCATGCAGTTTTCGCCGGTGAGCAGGGAAGCGAAGTGATCGTTGATGATGGGCAGCACGGGCGGCGAGTGGACGGTCAGCCCGAGGCCCCAAGTGCCGTCCTCAGCCGTGACCACGCAGGCGATGCGGTGCCACGGTGGGGTGCCAGAGCGGTCGGCGCGGAAGCGGTCGTAGCGGTCGAGTGGCCGTTGTAGGGAGTGGTCGGGCCGTTGGGCGGGGCGCGGGGTTGTCTTCTGGGGAGGCTTGAGTGCGATTTGCGCGGCGCGGATTTCCTTGATTTTCACGGGAGCCTGCTCAGGTGAGTTGGGAAAAGCGGTTGGGCGTGAAGAGGGTTTGTAGAGTCTGGGCGATGCCGGCGCGGGTTACTTGCCGGCCGGCGTCGTGCAGGTCTTGGTATTTTTCGGTTAAGACGTTGGCGAGGATGTCGCGGAAGCGCTGCCACTTGGGGATGAGGTTTTCCAGCACGCGGGCGTCTGAGTTAAAGGGGATGAAGCGGTCGCCGGTCATCTCCAAGCGCATCCGCAGGTCCTGTTCGACCAAGCCCGGATGGTAGTTGAACCACCAGTGGCCAATGACCATGATGTTGTCGTTGTGGCAGGAGAGGACGCTGGCGTCGTACTGGTTGGCGTTGTGGAGCGGCGTGATGAAGAAGGCGTTGTCGGGATGGCGGCGCACTAGCTGCTGGTAGGGATACATGTCGGCCAGCCCCACGCCGTCGCCAGCGTCGCGCCACTCGGGCTTGAGTTGGCGGATGGGACCGGGCATCATGAAGAAGGGCAAGTTGAGTTCGCGCAGGGCTGGTAGCACGGAGTGGTGGAGGACGGCACCTTCTAGGCCGCTGAGGTCGTGGACTTGGCAGTGGGGCGGGAACGAGCACGCGCCGTACGCGACGCCGTGCAGCTTGTCGTACCAGTCGGCGAGGAAGCGGCGGATCGCATGGGCGGTGGCGGGTTGGCTGGGGTCGTTGCCAACTTCGTAGCCCCAGGCGTTGAGCTTCACCGCGGCGCGCGGGTAGTGCAAGACTAGTTCGTCGAGGCGGTAGCCGGACAGATAACACTCGTCCCACTCGCCGCTTTCGTAGTAAGCGCGCTCTTGGTCGTTGAATACGTCCTGGGTGCCGACGATGCGGCGGACGCCGGCTAGTTCCATGCAGCGGCGTTGGATTTCTTCCGGGGCGGTGTCCGCGTAGAACTGGCGCGCTTCGTCGAGGGTGGTGGCATTGGAGTCGAGGCCGAGAGCTTCTAGTGCGACGACCACGCCGCGACAGCCTTCGTCGAATGGATCGGAAGCGGCGTCGGCAAAGAGCTTTTGCCAAGTAAAGTCGCCTTGTTGTTCTAGGCTCCAGGAGTAAAAGGTAGCCGGGTCGATGTGACCGGCGGCAAAGAGCTTGCGGCGCACGTAGTGATAGGTGAGTTGCTGGTCGATGCCGTACAGGCAGAGCTGTGGGCCGGCTTGGGGGCCGAGGAGATGGGTGTGCCAGTCGTCGACGATTAGCTGTTGGGCTGAGGTTTCTTCGGCGACGACGGTGGGGATTTGGTCGCGGAATAGGGGTAGGGTAGAGGTGCTCATGGCGTAGGCTCCTGTCGGGGTAAGGGCCATAAACAGTAGGCCAAGAGCGATGGGGCGTCAAAGTTGCCCTTGTATGCCGACGGACCAAGAGCACTTCCGAAAGCTCATCTGTCTCCTTTTGCAGCGGACTCGCACTGCAAATAAGACTCGCGTTCTTCCGGGGTTTTACTCTGCGATAGGATGATGAGGTTGTGCGTCTATGGTAATTGTGTCACCAGTGGTGGCACTTTTCATCGCCCCGATAGGTCACGTAAAATTGCCGCATCCAACCGGTGAGGATGTTGAGCGGCATGTCGTCGAAGATCTAAGAGAATATCCTATAAATGTTTCTTCTATGGGCAATACGTTGGCAGGTAATGACCCTGTTCTTTTGGTCTATTGTGAGTCCTATGCGATAGTTGCCCATACGGATCTTGTATTTATTTCGGTATCCCTTCATGCGTTCCACATATCCTACCTCAAAGGGATTCGTGAAAGGAAGTTGATGAAATACAATGTCTTCTGCCCGGTGTTGAACGTCTTTGGGAAGAGATGCGAGTTCCTTCAAGAATGTCTTTGTGTAATCAACCTTCCAGTCCATCTTTTAGTGCTCTATAGTGATTATAGGCATCCTCTCCTGTAAGACGTTCCTCGTCTTGCGCTTCATCTATTAGCTGTGCAAGACCATAATTTTCAATGACTTCTTCTATACGCTCAAATTCCGGCAGCGGAATCTGCACGGCTATTGGATTTTGGTTCTCATCGAGAACGTAATGCTTGTGAATTTCCAACATTTTTATTTCCTATTCGGCGGTGGGTTGTAAGAGTCCGTCACGTCGCCTTCCATTGTAAGCTACCCAGCGACCTCATTTTCAACCAGCGCCTCGATGCGGACCGGACAGACTTTGAGCTCGGCAGTGTGGGTGACGGGGTCGTAGCCGGAGCCGGTGAGGATGTTGATTGGCACGTCGTTGAAGCTGAAGCTGGCAAAGACTGTGCCGCGCGGCGAGCGGGTGGTGCCCTTGACGCGGATTTCAATGGCACCGCGCGCGCTGGACAGGCGGCACAAACCTCCGTCTTCGAGGCCCCAATCGGCGAGGTCTTCGGGGTGGACTTCGAGGCGCTCTTCGGCGAGCAGATAGTCGATTCCTTGAGAGCGGCCGGTCTGGGTGCGGGTGTGGTAGGCTTGGAGTCGGCGGCCGGTCGTCAGCCAGACCGGGAACTCGGTCGAAATGGTCTCGGCTGGGTCGCGGTAGCGGATGATTTTGAAAAGGCCACGGCCGTTTCTGAAGGCTCCCTCGTGCAAAATTGGCGTCCCCGGGTGGTCCTTTTCGGGGACGGGCCAATGGTACTCGCCCTTGTCGATCCGGTCCCAATCGAGGCCAGCGTAAATGGGCGAGAGGCCGCATAGTTCGTTGAACACGTCCTCAGCCGAGGTGTAGTCGAAGCCGCTAAAGCCCAGCCGCTGGGCGAGTTGGCTTATGATCCACCAGTCGGGTTTGGCCTCGCCGGGCGGGGGCACGGCACGGCGCAGGCGCTGGACCCGGCGCTCGGTGTTGGCGCAGCTCCCGTCGGTCTCGGCAAAGGCGCTGGCGGGGAAGACCACGTCGGCCAGTGCCGCGGTCTCGGTGAGGAAGATGTCGATGACCACGAGGTGATCTAAGCTCTTGAGGGCGTGCTCGCAATGATGGCGGTCTGGGTCGGAGACGAGGGTGTTTTCGCCGTCGATGATCATGGCAAAAATCTCGGTGCCGCAGCGGTTGAGTGCTTGGACCTTGGTGATGCCTTTGTCGAGGTCCATCTCCCGGCCGTAGAGCGCGGTGAATTTTTCTCTGTATTCAGGTTGGTCAGTAGGTTGGAAGCCGGGGTAATTGGATGGAACGGCCCCAGCGTCGCCGGCGCCTTGGATGTTGTTCTGCCCGCGCATGGGGTTGATGCCAGTGCCCTCGCGGCCGATGTTGCCGGTCAGCAGGGCGAGATTGCACAGGCTTTGGACGTTGTCCACGCCGCAGATGTGCTCGGTGATGCCGAGGGTGTAGTAGATGCCGGATTTATCGGCGGCACCGTACCAACGGGCGGCCTGCTCAATGTCTGCGGCGGGCACCTCGGTAATGGTCGAAGCCCACTCGGGAGTGAACTCGACGACGTGCTC
>JAJEEZ010000388.1:0-13169 GCA_022820705.1 Candidatus Latescibacterota bacterium
GGCAATTAGATAGAACAACCACAGGCTGAGACTGATGTTGAGATTGATGAAATAAGCCAAGCCTAGCATGAGAAAATTGATGTTTAACTGGAGACTGCGGCCGCCTTCAATGGGCTGCACCGCCGTAGAGAGTCCCGGAACCGCCATTTGAGGAAAGTAGTGATGCAAGGCCCCCAAACTGGTGAGCAAGAAGGGAATAGCAAAACCTAACCACATGACCCAGTTCCTGAAAAATGGTTTGAGCAGACGGTCTTCGGCCCCCTCGTCAATCATGGCCAGCGGCACTTGGGCAAGGGGGTAGGCCAAGCGCTCGTAATCGACCCATTGGCGGCGCAGAATCGCGCTGATGCAGAGGAGCGTCAGGTACAAAGCCATGTAGAAGGCGAACCACGCCGCCAGCGGCGGCAGCCAGTGTGCCCAGGGGATGGTTGTACCGCCTTCGTAGAAGTCGATGACGGCTTGGGCATCGTCGACCAAGATCCACCGAGGCAGCAAAGGGTGGACTTGCGCGGCCCATTGATTTTCGGGCGAGGCGTAGTACAAGAAGCCCGTGATGATGGGCAGTATCATACTGACCACGCCTTTGGTGGGTATGGCTGCGGCCGCGGTCATCATCGCGAAAATGGTGATCAGTTCGCCGCGGGTAAAAGCCCACTCGCGGCGGCAACGGCCCAAGAGCAGGTGCAGGGTCAACAGCAGGACGAAGAGCAGAAAAAAGGCCACTGGAGTGGCGGATGTCAGGGCGAGGGCAGTCCCTTTGACGATGTGCCGGGCGTAGGGAGCACCCACGGCGATGATCGCACAGAACAAGGAACCCACTAGCACGCCTCGCCAAGTAACGGCTGTCCGGAGATTGTGGTGGACCGTGGGGGCACTGCGCCGCGCTAGATAGTCCTGATAGTCCGGTGGTACCTTTGATTGCAAGCGATTAGCTCCAGCCAGACGGCTAAATGATCAAGGTTTTGAGATAGAGTCGGCCCTCACTGCCTGCAGGGCTTCGGCGAGATTGGCGCGGGCTTGGCGGTAGGTGGGTTTGAGTTGTAGTGCTCGTCGGTAGTGTTCGATGGCCGCTGCGAACTGACCCCGAAGGGCTAAGAGCCGCCCCAAATTGTTGTGCGCCTCGGCAAAGTCGGGTTTGAGTTGTAGTGCTCGTCGGTAGTGTTCGATGGCCTCCGCGTCTTGTCGTTGGATCGCCAAGGCCGCACCCAGATTGCTGTGGGCCAGGGCGAGGTCGGGAGCCAGTCGGAGCGCTTGTTGGTAGTGTTCGATGGCCTCGGCGACCGCGTTTTGGCCGAGGAGGGCGTTGCCCAGTTTGAGGTGGGTTTCGACGCGAGCCGGCTCGGCCTTTAAGGAGCGGCGGTAGTGGCGCAGTGCGGCGGTGGACTCGCCCCGGACTTGGTGGGCGTCGGCGAGGTTGAGGTGAATTTGGGCACTGCTGGATTTTAGCAATAGAGCTTGCCGGTAGTGGCCGATGGCTTGGTTGAGTTGACCGCGCTCTTTGAGGATATTGGCCAGATTGTTGTGGGCGATCCAAGCGCCAGCATTTTTTTTGAGAGTATCGCGCCACAAGGTCTCCAGATCGGCATAGACCCGCCCTTGCCGCCAAGTGAGCAGACCGCAGACGGCCAAGACCAACGCTAGGGCGACTGGTCCGGTCGCCGGCTGGCCTAGCCGCGTCCACACGCGGTGCCCACCAGTGGCGACCAGCGCCAAAAGCCCCAGACTGGCCAAGTATTGGAAGTGGTCGGCGACAAAGGAGTAGAGCATGGGGTAGAAGTTGAAAAAGCCCAGGGCCGGCGTTAGGGTGCCGACAAAAAACAGCACCCCGGTCAGAGGCCCCCGTCCCAAGCGCTCCCGAAAAGCCCACAGCAGGGCCACCACGCCCAAGGCTCCGGCCGGATAGAGATATTGCCAGACCGCGGTCGCATCGATTGCCCAGCGGGGATAGATAAATGTAAGGTTGAGCGGCACGAGGAGTTTCGCCGCGTAAAACCACAGCGCCCGCCCGGCGATCAGGCCGCGCTCTACCAGCGACAAGTCCCACTCTGGCCCCCAAGCGCCGACGCTGTGCTTTTCCATCCACACCGTCACCCCGCTCATGGCAACCCCTAGGGCGAAAAAAGGCGCGAGAGCTACTGCTGTGCGTCGCATTGACGTTTGGCCCTTCCACCACAGCACCAGCAACAGGGCGGCCGGCAGGGTGCAGGTAACGGTCTTGCTGAGCAAGGCCGCGGCAAAAAGGAGCAAAGCGGCCCAGTACAAGCGAGGACTGCGCGCTTCTTCGTAGCGCAGATAGGCCCATGCCGCACTCAGATAGAACGCGCCGGACAATGTGTTTTTGCGCTCGGTAATCCACGCCACCGACTCGACGTGTACCGGGTGCAGGGCGAATAGGGCGGCAGCAGCCCACGCGCCGGGTACTTTTAGGCGGATTAGCAGCCGCCAGACCAAAACGGCACTTAGGGCGTGCAGGATTACATTGACCACGTGGTAGCCGGTCGGATTCAAGCCCCACAGACGGTATTCGAGCCAATAGGTCGTATGGACCAGCGGGTAGTATTGGCGCGTAGCTCCCGGCTGGAACCAGATCTGCCCAAGCCCCGCTAGCGAGCGCAGGGTTAGGTTATCCTGCACGTAGTCGTCGTCGTCCCAGATAAAACCGCCGCTCATCGCCGGTATATAGGCCCCGACGGTCAGCCCCACCAGCAGGAGAGCCGACACGAGCCAAGTGCGGCGGTCTGGTTGGGAGGAAACTGCGGATGGGCACATGGGAGAATTGGGTGTTGGGCGTATTGCGGCGGGCAGACCTTGTGCCTTACAATATAACCATGCACACCTGCTTGAAAATAGGCTCCGGCCTGCTGCTGGCCGCCCTCTTAGGGCTGCTGGCTTGTGGAGATCGCCGCACGGCTCCCACAGGAGCTGAGGAGACCGGCGCAGTCGTGCTGCTGACCGCTAAAGTGGATGCTGAAGTGGCCGCTAGGCTCGCCCAGGTCGAGGTGACGGTCACTGCGTCTGATATGCCAGCCATGCGTCGGACATTGGCCGTGAATGAGGATCGCATCGTCGGTACCGTCTCCGAGATTCCGGCCGGTGCTGCTAGACTATTTACGGTGACTGGCTACGATGCGACCGGAGCTTTGGTGGTCAGCGGATCGGCCAAGCTGGACCTATCCCCAGGGCAGTCCGTTCCCCTCGGTCTTACCCTCGCTATTAAGGCGTCGCCTTCCTACTCGCAACCCCCGATTACCGTAGAGTTGGCCCCGGGCGTGCCGCTGGATATGGTGTGGATCGAGCCGGGTGTCTTCACCATGGGTTCGCCGCTGGACGAGCCGGGTCGCAACGACGACGAAGGTCCTCAGTTCGAGGTTCGCCTGACTCGGGGTTTCTACCTAAGCCAGTGCGAAATCACCCAGAGCCAGTGGACGGCTGTGACTGGGGAGCGGCCGTGGAGCCGCCACGCCGATGAAGTGGAAGAGGGACCCGACCGCCCGGCTGTGTACATCTCTTGGGAAGATGCGCAAGAATTCATAATTGTCCTCAATGCCACAGCCGGTGGCCAAGTGTACCGGCTGCCTACCGAAGCCGAGTGGGAATACGCTGGGCGGGCGGGCACGGAGACGCCGTGGTCTTTTGGAAATGTCGAAAAGGACTTGGACCTCCATGCTTGGTGGACGGATAATATTTCTCTCACCGGGCGGATGGCCGCTCAGCCAGTGGGGTTAAAAACGCCCAACCCTTGGGGGCTATACGACATGCACGGCAATGTGTGGGAGTGGGTAGGCGACTGGCTGGGTGCGTACCCGGAGGGGCCGCTGACCGATCCCCAAGGGCCGACCGAGGGCACGGCGCGGGTGTTTCGCGGCGGCAGCTTTAAAGACGCGGCTGCGCTTTCTCGCTCGGCGCAGCGCTGCTGGAACGCGCCCGATCAGCGTTTTAGCCACATTGGGGTTCGGCTAGTGCGGGACTCGGACTCATGAGCGAAGCCACGCTGGCCCAACTCACCGCCGAAATTCGCCGCTTCGTGGAGGAGCGCGACTGGTCGCAATTCCACACCCCCAAGGACTTGGCCATTGGTCTTTCGACTGAAGCGGCCGAAGTCTTGGAGCACTTCCGCTTCCGCTCCGACCAAGAGATCGCCACCCGCTTAGAGGACGAAACCTTCCGCCGAGCCATCGGCCACGAATTGGCCGACGCGCTGTATTTTGTCCTGCTTATGTGCGACCGCTTCGGCTTAGACGCCGCGCAAATGCTGGAGGAGAAATTGGCCATTTCAGCTCAGCGCTATCCAGTGGAAAAGGCCCGAGGCAAAAATCTCAAATACACCGCCTACCAAGTTCCCTCAGCAAGCGATCACACCCCATAGAGAAGAAGGAAAAGCTGTTTTAATTCCTCTCTGGAGCCGGATCGCAACTTGAATATGAAAATTAAGTACACGACAGTAGAGGTGGTTTGAGATGCTTCGCTTCGCTCAGCATGACAAGTGGGGACGCTGTTTCACCGTGTCATGCTGAGCGAAGCGAAGCGGAGTCGAAGCATCCCATATCTCGATGGCCATATGTAACGTTACTGTCGTGTACTTAGTATGAAAAAAGGGATCCCTCCAATATTCCAGGACCACTTAGAGGCGCGGCACGGCTTGGCTCAGCCCGACGAGAAGACACCGGGTATCACCTTGCGGGCCGTGTCAATTGGTGCTCTTTTGTCGCTGTTCATCGGCGCGGCCGTGCCTTATACCAATATGATCATCAAGGGCACGGTTATGGCTCACAACTTCAGCACACCGGCCGCCCTTTTTGTCTTCTTCGTATTCGTTTTCCTAATAAACACAGCCTTGGCCCTGCTCGGCCCTAGAGTTGCCCTGAGCCGTTCCGAGTTGGCGGTGGTTTACATCATGGCGATGCTAGCCACCTCCGTGCCCACAATCGGTTTCACCGAAAATCTGCTGCCTATCATCGCAGGACTCTACTACTACGCCACCCCCGAAAATAAGTGGCAAGAGTTGATTCATCCGCATGTGCCTAAGTGGATCGTCCCGCAAGATGCAGAGGCCATCACTTATTTCTACGAGGGCTTACCGCAAGGCATGGCCTTACCTTGGGACGCTTGGGTCGAGCCGCTCTTCTACTGGTGCCTATTCATCTGCTCATTCTACTGGGTGTCTATATGTATGATGACCATCCTGCGCAAACAATGGGTCGAGTACGAAAAGCTGCCCTATCCCCTAGTCCAAGTTCCGCTAGAGATGATCCAGGATGAAGAGCGAGAGGCACGCGGCCCTAACGAGAAGCGCTCGCTCGTTAAACCTTACTTTAGAAACCGGGTCATGTGGGTCGGGTTCGCCGTGCCTTTTCTCATAGGTACGGCGAACGCGTTCAGCGGCTATTTCCCTTTTCTGCCGCACATCGACACCCATTCCGAGATGCGTCTGTTCAGAGGCAGCACCTACTTGCGTCTTGATTTGAACCTAGGCCTGATCGGTTTTGCCTATCTGCTCAGCCGCGATGTGGCGCTGGGATTCTGGTTCTTCTTTCTGCTATCGACGGTGCAGCGGGGAGTCTTCAATGTCTTGGGGATACAAAGTACGGAGACCCTGAGCCGGTTTGCCAATTCGGTCGGCCCCTATCTGGCGCACCAAGCGATGGGTGCCATGATCGTGCTAGTCCTGTCCAGCGCGTGGCTGGCACGCCGGCATCTGCACGCCGTCTATCGCAAGGCATTCCACCACGACCCGTCCATCGACGATAGCGACGAAATTATCTCCTATCGCACTGCGGTTTGGGGTCTGATCGCGGGTCTGGGGGTGATGGGGACCTGGTTGTGGCAGTCCGGGTTACCGTTGTGGGTTGTCCCAGTCTTTTTGTTCGGCATGACCGCGATCTTTATCGCCATCACCAGAGCGGTAGCGGAAGGCGGGATTTCCGTGATTCGCACGCCCTTAACCCCGGCCGATTTTGTGATTTCTGGCGTGGGCACCAGCGCGCTAAGGGCCTCTGGCTTGACAGGACTGGCCTTCACCTATGTGTGGAGCGCCAATATACGCATCTTTTTCATGCCCTGTTTTGCCAATGCGCTGAAACTAGCCGAAGAGATTCGCGGTAGCAAGAGGGGTCTGCTATGGGCGGTTTTCCTCGCCATAGCCGTCACTCTGATCAGCTCGGTGTGGTCCGTCATGACCCTGTCCTATAAGTACGGCGGAATCAATCTGCACCAGTTCTGGTTCGTGGGAGTGCCGCGCAATGCATTCAATTTTATCGCCCCTAAATTTGCCGATCCGGTCCCAGCTAGCATATCTGGTTGGGGCTTCACGGCTTTGGGCGCAGTACTCATGGGCTTGTTGACTTATATCCGCTATCACTTTGTGTGGTGGCCGATCCATCCGTTGGGCTTTGCCACTGGTACGTTCAACATTATGAACTGGGTGTGGTTCAGTATTTTCATCGCTTGGGGGTTGAAGAGCGCTATACTCAAGTACGGCGGTTCCGCAGGGTACTTGAAGACGCGGCCGTTTTTCCTTGGTCTAATTTTGGGCCAAGTTGCAGTGGCCGGTTTGTGGCTGATCATCGACGCCTGCACTGGAAAGACCGGAAATGTATTAGGGTATTTTTGAGAAGGCAGGGAAGGTGCCTAACAGCAATTCATTAGATGGCTCCAAGCCTCCTCGGATCACCTGGCGTGCCCTGATTCTGGGGGGGCTGACCATTGTCGCTGTATTCTACTACCTCATCCTCGAAGTCGGACAAGCATCGGGATCGGGCAGCTATGTCCGCTCGCAGTTCCCCATGGTGGCCTTTATGCCCTTCGTGCTGTGGCTTTTTCTTAACGTCGCCTGCGGACACTTGTGGCCCCGGCTGGCCCTAAACCGAGGGGAACTGCTGACTATTTTTACCATGCTCTGGGTGGTGGGTGCCCTGCCGCAGTGGGGCTGGAGCGACTACTGGATCGCCATCATCGGAGCGCCCTTTTACTTGGCCACACCCGAAAATCAGTGGTCGGACCTGCTCTTTCCCTATTTGCCTTGGCGCGTTTTTCCCGACTCCTCTCCTCAGGTGCTAGATACCTTCTGGATGGGTCTGCCGCAGGGGGGGGCGGTGCCGTGGGATGGTTGGACCGGGGCGATTATTCAGTGGCTGGGGGCCTCGCTGGGCATGGTGGTATTCGGCTTTTGCTTGGTGGTGCTATTCCAGCGCCAGTGGATGGAAGCCGAAAAGCTCTCGTTCCCGCTGGCGCAGATGCCCCTTGATCTGACGCAGGGCTTCGACGGGCCGCGACGGGTGCCCGACCTGTTTCGCTCGGGTCTGTTCTGGATCGGTTGCGGGGTTGTCTTGCTGCCCTTGCTCTACAATATCGGCGCATACTTCACGCCGGGCTTGCCGCTGTTTGAACTCTATACCAAGCGCTTCCATCTCGAATTGCCCCGCCCTTTCCCGGGCCTGACCATCCGGGTGCTGCCCTTGGTTATGGCTTTGACCTATCTATGCCCGCTGGATATTCTAGGCAGCCTAGTCGTCTTCGCCCTGCTGGCTACTGTCAAAATAGGGGCGATGGATCGGGTGGGGCTGGTCGTAGGGGGGGAGGGACAGCCTTTGACACCGCAGGCGATCCTCTCGCTGGAAAGCTTGGGGGCCATCATTTTTGTGGCCTGCTGGTCTGTGTACTTGGCCCGCCGGCACTTGCGAGAAGTGTGGCGACAGGTGCGCACTGGGGAGGGGGATCGGCGGCAAGTCGGGATCTACCGCTTGGCCTTGGTAGGTCTGATTCTGTCGGCCTGCTACGTCATCGCTTGGGCTTGTAGTCTAGGGATGAGTTTGCCTCTGGCCATTGGTGCCTTTGTCCTGATGGTGGCGACCTTTTTCGTCACCATTAAGCTCATTGCGGCGACGGGCTTCCCGTACCTCATGCCCAGTTGGCCCAATGCCAAGGGGAGTTCCTTCATCGTCGATTTGGTGGGCTCGGCACGCCTGTCGCCGCAGGACTTGGTCGCCTTCAAGATGTTCTCCGGCCATGCCTTTTTCGGCAATATTCGCCTGCCGGCTTGGCCTGCTATCCCGCACCATCTGCGCATTTTCTCGCTGCGGGACCAGCCTTGGCTGGTGACCGCTACCGTGCTAGTCGCCTTTACAACGGGTTTTCTAACCGCGGTATGGGCCAGCCTTGAGATGGCCTATGACAAAGGTGGGGCCGTTTTTCTGATGGGTGCGACCGGCCTCTTAGACGAAACCGTGCATCTGCTGCAAAATCCCAGAGTTGGGGATCCGGGGAAGTGGGGCGTCTGGGGCTGGGGTTTGTGCCAGGCGGGCGGCATAGCGCTGTTGCGGGCTCGCTTTCACTGGTTCGCACTCCATCCCATTGGGCTAGCTTTTCAGCACACCTCGGGCACCTCCATCTATTGGTTCAGCTTGTTTTTGGTCTGGATAGCTAAACTGCTACTACTGCGCTACGGCGGCGTCAGAGCGTACCGCAAGGGCAAGCCTTTTTTCTACGGCTTGGGCGTGGGCTATGTAATCGGCGTCGTGCTCTCGGGAGTAGTGGATGTGATCTGGTTTCCCGCGCAGGGCCACAATGTGCATGACTGGTAATATTTATCTCAGGTATTGACTCCGTAGATCATCGCCGGGTTGTCGCGAAAGGCCGCTTGGGCCACATCGAGCGCTGTCGATTCGGACAGCAAGCCCTCTTCCAGCATGGCCCCCAGCGCATAGGCGAAATTCTGGCGCGCCATCTGCAAGTGTCCATAGACCGTTTCGACATGCTGTAGGTCATCTCCAAAGGCGATAATTTTGTTGTAGGGCACCATCTGGAGCCATTCTCTCAGGTCTAGCCGAGACCCGAAGGGGGAGATGATGTGAATCCAAGACATGTTCAGATAGGCATTGGCAAAGGTCTTGCCCAACACGGCTCCCTCGCGCAGATAGGGGAAACCGGCGTGGGAGAAATCAAAGCGGACTTGGGGGAAGGCCTGCAGCAAGGGGATGAGCGGCACCGGACTACACCCTTCCATGCCTCCATTGTTGCCCGCTCTCATGCCTAGGTGGAACTGGACGGTCAGGTCGGCTTCTGCGGCGGCCTGACAGCACTCGAAGACTAGATAGTCCTCCAGCAGAGCACCTTCTGCCGAATCCAGCCCCGCGTAGTCGTTCTGCAACAGACGGTCGAAAATAGCGGCAGCTTGGCCGGCGTCCCGCTCTTTGAAGTCCATGCGGCGGTGGTAGGATTGCGACATCTTGACCCCGGCCACCTGGGCCTCCTTCCAGTCTCGGCACACCTGGCGAATTACTTCGACGTGCTGGCGCAGATCGCCGATGGATACATCGTAGTCGCGCTCTATAGCGTGGATTTGCTCAGCCGTGCGGAGCATGCTGAAGCGGTTGAGGCGGGGTAGGGGCAGGAATAAGGTTCGGTCCACCTCTATCAGATCTTCCATATTGACCACTGACATTGCGATATTGGCCTGCTGCTGTAGCACCGTTTTGTAGAAGCCCGATTTGCTATGTGCTTGGATGGCTTCGGAGAGCGGTCCAACCGTGGCGGCTGTCAGGTCGTCGAAGCCGAGCAGATCGCGGAAGCCGGTCAAGATGCACTGGGAATATCCAGTCAGGCGGATTCGGTTCCAGTACGGCTCGAATAGATCCCACCGCCGGTCTAGTGGGCGTCGAGCGTCGAAAAGAGCTTCTCTATTCTCGGGAGAGAGCCCGGCCACCACCAAGTCGGCGGCCGGATAGGCGTGATTGAAAAAGTCGAGGGCATCTATCTTCTGCGCTAGACGCTCGGCTTCCGGCCCCATGTGGGAATGGGAGTTGATACACGGTATTTTTTTGATTTCTGCAAAGAGAGACTCCACCAGTCCCAGATTTGGCGCAGAGACGGTACTTCGCATAAGAGGTGCTTCCTTTTTTATGGAATCGGGAGTAGAATTTGCCGCTCAGCGTCAATCTTTCAGACTGGCGTATATTGTCATGAACACGGTACTATCCATCTGCGATCGGTCATCTTTTTCGACGCGCTCGCGACTGATTCTGCGGATACTGTAGCCGAGTTGAGCCGTGAGCACATAGCCTAGGTACTGCCCTCTGTTCGAAAGCTGCATGGCCAAGACCGTGCTGTTGAAATCCTCGGTGAATTCGCCGGCTGCTAAAGCGTCCTCATCAATCACCGAATCTCTGAAGAAGAGTTGTTCTATACCCGTCTCTATGGTCGTTCGCCGCAGAACGGGAAATTCGAAGGTCAGGAAGAACAAACCAGTCCATTGATCTCGCACAGGGCGCACCCCTCCCATAGAATAGGGAGTATTGTCCTTGAGCAATTCGCTCTTGATCTTCGGTCGCACCGTCAGGGTTTTGTACTGGTACAGATAGTCGGCCTTGTTGATAATCCCAAGAAAACGCGTATCGTCCTTAAAATCTATATTGTTACCTTTCTCCCGCTGCCTCACGGTCTCGTACTTGAATTTATTGGAAAAATTGACTCCGATATTGGTCCGGCGGTCAAGGCCTAGCCAAAAAGTATTGATCCAAGTGTCTTGGGCGAAGAGGGGATCGTCTATTGCTTGGTGCGCTCCGGGCAGTCCTGGAGCTTGTACCCATTGAAAGAGATCGTCCTGGATATCGTCTGCCGCCTTTTTGATCATGTCGAAGATGCCCACTCGTCCGATCCGGGCGTACTCCTTTTCAAAGCTTACTAGGGCGTACGTGGTCAGGTTTTGGCGATCGTCCGAAAGGAGTTGTTCGCGAGCCTGCCCGATGGTGAGTTGCAGATGCGGAGTTGCCTGATTGCGCAGGTACAGGTTGTAGCCCTTGCGATCTCTTTTGTAGGGATAATCGGGCAGGTTGTCGTTTTCGAACTGGTCGATCCAGCCGTTGTTGTTGAGATCGATCCCGAAGAGGTATTCAGGGCGGTCTGAACCGTAGCGCAGGAAGGGTTCCTCGTAGTCCGGGAAGCGGTTCTCACTGAAAATGTTGCTATTTTGGTTGAAATCGGAGATGAAATCGTTGTTCTGGTCCCAGCCGGGGAACACTGCCTCGTCGGCGAAACCTTCGGCGGATCTTCCGGTTCTAGCGACGCGGAATTCCTCGCCAGTCCTAGGATCTTGGTAGCGCCGCTTCTGGTCGGGCTTCTTGTCCTGATCGTCGTTGTCGTCGACGAAGTCGTAGATGCTCCTAGTCCCGTCTTCGTAATCTACTCGGCCGCTACCGTCTGATATGAAGGGACTAGTATTGTAGGCCGCGTCCATGTAGAAACCCTCGGCAAAGAGGGACCAAGAGAAGACCTTTTTGGACAGATTCATCATCCAGGCTTTAGCGTTTTCGGCACCGACGAGTCCCGAGTACGCCTCGTGCGTTTTCACCCGGCGATTGGGGTATTTTCTATACTGGTGGTTCACATCGAACTCGGTGTAAAAGTCAAATCCTAGGAAATCCTGGGCCTCGATCGTGAAGCCCAATAGCTGGTTAGCCGTGGGCAAGCCGTAGTTGAAAACCACTTCGCGCTTATTCGATCCGTCCTGAATATTGCCTTCGGCTTGGGCCATCAGCAGAAAGACCGGCTGTCCTTCAAAGTTGGTCTGCTGATCGGAGGTGATTTCGATCCGATAGTCGTTGACTAGGACCAGTCTGAAGCGAAGATCTCGGATGTTGTTGATGGCATCCTTGTCGTCGAGAATCACCGCTAGGTCGTTCAAGTCGTAACGCAGCGTGATATGTTCCGTACCGTTGGCCGTGCGCACGCCTTCGATAATGGTGCCTCCCTGCCTATGGGGAGTGAAGCCGATCTCATTGCCGACTAGCACGGTGTCTCTGTCACCGATAGTTGTCACTATTTCTACATTATCCGCTAGTAGGACACTCCCTCCGACATCATCGGCCGGTGAGTCGTCGCTCAGCCGGATGACAATAGTAGTGATCTGGTTTTGTAACTGTAGCGAGGTTAATTCCCCTTTGAAGGGATTGCCCTCAAAGCTTTGCACGGTCCCCCGACCGTTGTGGGAATTGACGAAGACCCCTCCCAGGGTAATGGCGTCACCTAGCCGGATCCTGGTCCGGCCCCCTATCAGGTTGGTGTAGTTGTTGAAAGCGGCCGGATTCGGATCGGTGATGAAGCCCGGTGCGCTGATGCGGGAAAAGATACCAGTTAGCTCGACCGCGTCCGACATGAGATCAACTTGGGCACCGTTGTACACGGATTTGCGAAAGGTCATTGGCGTCAGGGTCGTGAACAGTTCGTCGCCAACGGAAATAGAAAAATAATATTGACCTTTCTGGTCGGAGGCTACAATCAATGAGTTAAAGAAACCAGAATATGCTCCTCTTTTCAGCAGTCGGCTGCCTTCGGAGATTCTCGGGTGATCCTCGGTCCAGTCGTAAACCAACCATCCTCTAGTCAGAAAATTTCCGTACACGTCGTAGAAATAGTCACCCCAGAGGCTTGGCTCTACATATCTCTGGTAGGGATTGCCAGCGTAGTTCGTGTACTGCCAAGTCTGCCACTGGTACTCCTGATACAGCTCTTGGGGCAGATACCGTTTCTGCACCGATGGCTCTACGTTGCCCAGCAGGGTCTTGGGACCCTCAGAGCGATACACCACTGTGCCGTCGTTGGCTCGGTGCCCTAAGCGAGCCCCATAGTTTTGCGCAGCCCATCCAGCAGCGGACGATAAAGCTAGTGCGCAGAGTATCCCCACGACATACCACGAGCCGGGCCTTTTTAGCATGGATCCCTCCTATTGGACTGTGCGCAAAAGGACGGAGTACCCAAAGCAAGGTTCTCGCTTGCTCCACAGGTGTAACCGGCGCCTGCCATTTACTGTTCCACCCCGGCGTAGATGGTTATGAAGGTAGTGGTGCCAGTTTCGATGGTGGACTTTTTGTCGACCTCTAGATCCAGCATCTCTATAGTCTCTAAAGATTGCCTAGACAGTCGGAACCCTGTCTGTAGCAGTAATACGTACCCTAGGTAATCCGTTGTGGTTGACCACTGAACGGCTAGGTTAGTCTCGTTTAGGTCTCCAGTCGGTCCCAAGACGCTCTCTTGGACCAAAGCATCTTCGTCTGCCCTCAATTCCCTTAGCTGCCTGAACTCCGTGCCCATTTCAATCATCGAATGCCTCAGCACTGGGAATCTGAGGATCACCGACAAAAATCCATCCCATTCCTCGATATCTGCCTCGCGGCGCA